>JARXAU010000100.1 GCA_029865675.1 Rhodoferax sp. | reverse complement strand
CGCTCTGCAGCAGCAGTGGCTCTAGACCGAATGCTGCGCCCTTGTACGACAACAAATTGTCTTGAAAGTCTTGCGGTGTCGTCACAAAAGAAACAGTCAAGTGCTCTCGCAAGCCTGGCAGAACTGTTTTCTCCAGCGCCTCGGCAATTGCCACTCGGTAGGGCTCAGCTTGCTCAGCCCAGTTGGTACCGCTTTGCAGGTGGGGCACCGGTGAAAGAACATAAAACGTATCGCAGCCAGCAGGGGCCATGGCCGGATCTGTTGCTGTGGGGCGGTGAAGGTAAAGGCTGAAATCATCGGCTAGGTGGTGGCGCTTGAAAATGTCTTTCAGCAACGCTTCGTAACGGGGCCCGAGCAACATCATGTGGTGGGGTACATCTTCATACCGCTTGTCAGTGCCAAAGTACCAAACGAACAAGCTCATCGAATACTTGCCGGCATCAACTTTGGCGTTGCTCCAGACCTTGCGATGATTGGGGTCGATCAGATTCTTGTAAGTCCAGGCTGTATCAGCATTACAAACCACAATATCTGCAGGCAATGTTTCACCATTGGCCAGCGTGACACCTGTGGCGCGACCATCTGTAACTTGTATGCGGCGTACTTCAGCGCCTGTTCGCAGACTGCCGCCCATACCCTCAATCAAATCCACCAGGCCGTTGACCAAAGTACCTGTGCCGCCCATCGCCCAGTGAACGCCATAACGCCGCTCCAAGGCGTTGATTAGCGAGTAAACGCAGGTCACTGAAAAAGGATTACCGCCAATTAAAAGCGACTGCAGACTCATCGCTTGGCGAAGTTTGGGGTGCTTAAGATGGCTGGCAACCATGGCATGCAAGCTGCGCCAACCTTTCATGCGGGCCATCGAGGGGATTGCTTTGAGCAAGTCGCCTGCGCTATCGAAAGCATGGCACCCGAGGGATTCAAAGCCCAATTTGTAGCAAGTGTCTGCCTCCTCCATGAAAGCGGCGTAACCAGGGCCCGCCGTTGGATCGATCCGCAGCACCTCGGAGCGCATGCGATCGGGGTCCCCGCTGTAATCGAAGTGGTCTCCATCTGCGAAGCGCACCCGGTAAAAAGGATCTATCAGGCGAAGATCGACGTCGTCTTTTAAGTTGCGTCCGGCCAGTGCCCACAACTCTTCTAATAAGAACGGCACAGTGATGATGGTTGGACCTGCATCAAAGGTGTAACCGTCTACGTGGTGAACTCGTGCGCGCCCGCCGGGCACATCCAGTTTTTCAAGCACCTGAACCCGCCAGCCCTTGGCCGCCAGCCGAACGGCGGCGGCTAAACCACCAAAACCGCTGCCAATTACCAGTGCAATTGGGGCATCTATGTTGACATGCTCAGTTTGCCGGACTGCCGCTTTTACTTTCATTCGCATGGAAGGAACGTTCCTCGATGTGAGCGATTAACCAAAATAGGTTGGGATGCAAGAATTAGTCTTGGGTGTGTTATTGCAGAAGAATTTCTAGCATATGCGAACCTCTATTGATATGGTCAAGTAAGGGGATTAGGCTCGGCGCCGGAGTTGCGTTGCTGGTTTTGCGGAGGAGGCATAGTGCTGCGGGGTCTAGTGCTCAGGCGAGAGGCAGAGACTTTGCTTCTGGCACCCGGTCAATCTGGCACCCGGTCAATCTTGACAAGGATTGTTGGATGATGAATAATAATAGTTATTAACTGTTAGGAGAGCGTCATGCCCACCAGCGTTGCCCTGAGTCCCCATTTCGAGTCCTTCATCCGCGACCAAGTCGAAAGCGGCCGCTACAACAACGTCAGTGAAGTCGTCCGTGCTGGACTGCGATTGCTCGAGGACACCGAGCGCCAGCAGGCTATCCAACTCCAAGCGCTGAGAAATGATGTCGCCGCAGGCAAGGCCAGCGGCGCAGCACTTGCTTCGGACCCCGTGTTTGATCGATTACAAGCCAAATACGCACAGCAGGCGACTCGCCAAGCTCGCTAATGCAGTAACTGATAACGCCCTTGGCAGCGTTCGATCTTGAGGAGATCGGCGACTACATTGCACAAGACAATCCGGTTCGCGCCGGAACTTTCGTGGCTGAGTTGCGTGCGCATTGCGAAAAGATTTGTCTCAACCCTGCGGGCTATCGGCGGAGGCCCGAGCTGTCAGATGACTTGCGCTCATGCGCGCATGGCAACTACGTGATCTTTTTTGAGTCCACGACAGAGCAGGTCACCATCGTTCGCATATTGCACAGCGCACGCGATATTCCTGAAGTCTTGAATCCCACATAAAGTCACTCAGCTTTGTAGCGGCTCAGCGGGGCTGATACTTTTCTCAGCGGCTCTTTGCTCTCTTTTTTGTCGATCGAGAAAGCGAATCGCGCCTTGGGCGAGGATGGCACCAATGATGGCCATGGGACTTGGCTCGGGCTTTGAGTAGATTGGTTCTTGGGGGTGAGATTGCATGGTGGGGGCTCCTTTGGGTTCATGAAGCCGCATGTTTGCGTCTATCTCGAAGAGCTATCAAGTCGATCCGAATTTCCAGTTACACGGCCATGCCAAATCGCTGTCTCAACATTTAGAATGGTGTATTGACCCCAAGAGCTTGATCGGCTTGCCCTTGGGGGATTTAGGCGTTTGTGATCTGGTATCTTCTGGCCCGCCAAGACTATTTCGAACTGATTCCAAGTCGTTCGAACAATTTACAACCCGTTCGGGCCCTCCTTGGGTGCGCTCCTAGAACACCTTCTGGACCAGACAGGCTTCTTCATAGGCCTCAATGTCTTTGAGCCGGTACAAAACTTTCCCCACGATTTTCAAGTACTGCGGCCCTTCGCCGACGGTGCGCCAGCGCTGAGGCGTGCGACTGAACACACCCAACGATCGGCAAGCATTGTTTCTGTCAGGAGCTGGCGGGTAGGTTTGGCCGGGACCTCTGGAGACAGGTGTTGGGGTTCGAACTTGGGTTCCTTGGCTGCGGTTTTGGCGATGCCACTGGACAAGGCGTCCAGCACGTCACCCATTTTTTCAGTCCGTGGGTTCGAAGACGAGGTGTAGCTAGTAGCCATGGGCTTGCTCCTTGATGCCTATATGCAGTGGTTTCATATAGGTTCCTACCGGTTGGCTGGCCATTTTTTCTCAGCTGGGTGGGTTGGTGCATCTCAAGTGAAAGGCTGCTTTTGGCCATGGACGGTCAGTCGTAGACCTATTTAGAAGAAGTTCTCCGAGGCTCATCATGAGCCCAGATAACAACCACAACGGCCAGGTTTATATCAGCCTGACCCATCTGCGCAAAGTAAAACGGCTAGACTTCACCTTATGAAGCGGTACTTGGCCATCTTTTTGCTGACGTTGTTGCCCCTGCAGTTTTGCTGGGCAGCTATGGCTGTGTATTGCTCACATGAATCCAGCGTGACAACCAACCATCCTGGACATCACACCCACGAACATCGCTCAGCCGACCAACATGATTCTGGCAAGGATGATGCCCCATCTGCTGGGGTTCACCACGACTGTGTATCGTGTCATTCAAGTTGCGCTGCAGTTTTGACTGGTCATCTGAAAACGCCTAAGGTAGTGACAGATCGTGACCCTCCATTCGACTACCACGTCAACCTTTATCGGGCGTTCACAGAACGACCTGAGCGGCCTCAGTGGCCCCGGCTTGCCTGATCGGCGAGCCTCGGGTTTCCTCTTCCCTTTTTCGAATCCCTTGTGCGCTTGTGTGCATGACGCATTAAGCGTTACGCACTGAAGCCCGCGACCCCTGCGTCGCTGCTCGCTGATCTCCTTGGATGTTTTCACCATTGGAGATGAGTCATGCGTTTGAACGAAAAAAGGTCAGCACCTCTTCGAATTGTGCTGTCGGTGGTTACTTTGAGTTGCTGGGTCCTGAGCGCCCAGGCACAAAGCACTTCTGGCGCCGCGCCAACCGGTGTGGCGTCATTGAAGGAAGTTTTTGAGACGGCTTGGCAAAGGCAGCCGGAAGCGCGCGCGCTGCAGTCGCGACGGGACGCCGCGCAGGCCCAAGCCAAGACTGCAGGTCTGATATCACCCGAGGCGCCATCTCTTGAGATCAGTCAGCGATCGGACCGGGCGACCGGTAACAACGGTGCGCGTGAAGCCGAGATCCGCATCGCAGTTCCGCTCTGGCTCCCTGGGCAGCGCACGGCCAGTGCCGACTTGGCGCAGGCAGAAATCTCTTTTGTAGAGCGCAGGCTTCTCGCCTCACAACTACGGCTCGCCTCATCCGTTAGGGATGCCTGGTGGAACTGGCAGCGTGCTCGCGTAGATGCCGAAATGGCGCGTGAGCAGTTGGCCAACGCCAGGCGGCTAGCCGCAGACGTTGCCAGAAGGACGCAGGCAGGTGACCTGGCCCGGTCAGATCAGCATCAGGCAGAAGGCGCTGTGGCAGCGGCCGAGGCGCTAGCAGCGCAGGCCCAGGCTGCCTCGGCGGTTGCGTTGGCGCAGCTCAATGCGCTCACTGGCGGACTCGCGACACCTGAATCGCCCCACAACGCAACGGGTGAACCTTCTCCAGCTCCGGCCCCAGCAGCCCGTCACCCGCTCATTGCAGAGCTGGAAGACCGAATCGCTGTTGCCGAACGCACGGCTGACCTGATCAGCACCCAGAAACGCTCCAACCCCGAGCTAACGGTCGCCACCACTCGGGACCGTGGGTCATTTGGAGAACGGTATGGCCAGACGGTGCTCATCGGCATTCGAGTGCCGTTTGGTGCAGGGCCCAGGTATGACGCTCGTGTCGCGACGGCGCAGGCAGAAGCCACTGAAGTGCAGTCTCAACTAATCCTTGAGAGAGATCGAATCCAGGCCGATCAGCGAGGCGCTGCTTCTCGCGTCGAGGCCGCACGCATCCAGCTCGACGCAGCCCAGCGAAGAGCCAAGCTGGCCCGGGAGTCTCGTGGCTTTTTTGACAAGTCATTCAGGTTGGGCGAGACGGATCTGCCGACCCGCTTGCGCATCGAGGCCGAGGCCGTTGAAGCAGAGCGACAAGAAGCGCGCAGCCGAATCGAGCTGGCCACCGCCATTTCTGCATGGCGCCAGTCCTTGGGCTTGCTGCCCCAGTGACCCCGCTCATCACCAAAGAATTAAGGAACACCATGAAGTTCATTCAATCGACTAGGGCCATTTTTTTGGCTCTGATATTCACACTCCTTAGCCCGTTGGCTATCGCAGGACCTGGTCACGACCACGGAGACACCGCACCGCAAGCATCAGGATCTGCGCTGCCCCGGTTTACCGCAACGTCTGATGATCTTGAGCTGGTTGGCATCCTCAATGGAAAGCTGGTCACGCTTTATCTGGACCGCTTTAAAGATAACAGCCCGGTCAACGACGCCCAAATCGAGGTGGAAATCGCAGGCAGCAAATACAAAGCGCAAAAACATGGCGAGGGTGAGTATGAAGTCACCCTCAAGGACACTCTCAAGACCGGCGTGACTGCGATCACCGCAACCATCCAGGCCGGTGACCTGACCGATTTATTGGCGACGGAACTTGATTTGCACACCGATGAAAGCGTGCCAGGACTTCGCTCTACATGGAAAACCATCGCGATGTGGGTCGGCGCCGGTTTATTTGCGCTGCTGACGCTGGGCGTCATGGTTCGCTTCCGTCAAAAAACCCGTCGTGCTTAAGGAGCCATCCACATGAAAACCAAAAACACTGTGAAAAAGCTCCACTGGCTCGCTCTGGCGGCAACTTTGAGCTTAGCGGGCGCTGGCGCGCCGTCTTTCGCTGGTGAGGGTCATGACCACGGCGCAGCCCCTGCCGTGGGAAATTCCAATGGTCCGCAACGCATGGCCGATGGCAGCGTCTTTTTGCCCAAGCCTGCGCAGCGGCAACTCAATGTCAGGACGCTGGTGGTGGAGACCGCCGAGCTGCCTCGCGCCTTTGAACTCAACGCACGGGTGCTGATGGACCCGAACGCTGGAGGGAAAGTTCAACCTATCAACGCTGGACGGATCGAGCCGGGGCCCAATGGCTTGCCCAACGCGGGTCAGAGCGTCAAAAAAGGCGAGGTGCTGGCCTATGTGGTCTCGGCTGTCGCCCCCCTAGAGAGAGCCAGTCAAATGGCTCAGTTGGCAGAGATTCGTGCTGCCAAGGCGCTTGCCGAAAAGCGTCTGGCACGTTTGCGTGAACTCTCGGACACCGTACCACGCAAAGAGGTGGAAGCTGCTGAGAGCGAGTTGGTCAGCCTGACGGACCGCATGTCGGCCGTCAGCGCAGGATTGGCCAGCAAGGAGGCTTTACTGGCCCCGGTGTCCGGGGTGGTTGCGTCTGCCCAAGTCGTCGCAGGTCAGGTGGTCGACGCCCGTGAGCTGATCTTTGAAATCGTCGATCCGAAACGGCTGCGGATAGAAGCATTGGCTTTTGATGGCGCAATTGCGAGCAATATTGGCGGCGCCACACTGGCGGTCGGTGATCAGCGTGTGCCGCTGAGCTTCATTGGTGCTGCCCGCAGCTTACGCGAGCAGGCACTGCCCTTGAATTTCCAGGCGCAGAGTCCGGAACTGCTGGGTTTGGCCGTTGGGCAACCGGTCAAGGTGGTTATTCAGTCCAAGCAAAAAACGCAGGGCATCCCGGTGCCCCAAGCGTCACTGATGAAGAACGCAGCCAATCAGAACGTAGTCTGGGTCAAGACTGCACCTGAAAAGTTTGAACCTCGCACCGTCACCTTTGAACCACTGGACGGTGCAAGCGTCACGGTGACCTCGGGTCTGAAATCCGGTGATCGTGTGGCGACTCAGGGCGCAACACTCATCAACCAAGTCCGCTAAGGAGTCACGCGATGTTTAAGTGGCTTCTCGAAAACAGTCTGGCCAATCGGCTACTGGTGCTGATTGCTGGCGCCGTATTAATGGCCTACGGGGCATTCACCCTGACCCGAACGCCAGTGGATGTCTTTCCGGACCTGAACAAGCCCACGGTCACGATCATGACCGAGGCTGGCGGGATGGCGGCCGAAGAGGTCGAACAGCTGATCACCTTCCCGCTGGAAACGGCCATGAACGGGTTGCCTGGTGTGGAGTCGATTCGCTCAACATCCTCGGCTGGGCTGTCTTTTTTGTACGTGACTTTCAATTGGGACACGGAGATTTTTCGGGCACGTCAATTGGTGTCTGAACGGCTCTCAGCCATGGAGCAAGGTTTGCCTGCCGGGGTGATGCCCCGCATGGGCCCCATCAGCTCCATCATGGGCGAGATCATGCAGATCGCCATTCCTGTCGATCCGCAAAAGATCTCACCCATGGCCGTGCGTGAGTACGCCGACTGGGTGCTCCGCCCGCGTCTCCTGTCCATACCGGGTGTCGCACAGATCATCCCAATCGGCGGCGAAGTGCGTCAGTTTCAGGTTCAGCCCAATACGGCGCGCATGTCGGACCTGGGCATTTCCTTGGACCAGTTGGAGTCTGCCCTGCGCGGGTTTTCAGCCAACACATCCGGTGGCTTTCTGGAGCTCAATGGGCGCGAGTACCTGATCCGGAATCTGGGCCGCACGTCCCGTCTGGAGGACTTGCGCAACCTGGCCATTGCCGCCAAGAACGGGCAACCCATTTTGTTGCGACAAATCGCCGAGGTTACTTTTGCTGCGGCCATCAAGCGAGGCGATGCAGGCTTTGAAGGTAAGCCAGCGGTGATCCTGGGCGTTCAAAAGCAACCCACGGCTGACACCACCAGCTTAACCAAGTCCATCGAGGAAGCCATTTCGGACCTCAAGGCTTCCCTGCCCGCAGGGATGGAGGCTCCACGTGTGACATTCCGTCAGGCCAGCTTCATCGAGGCGTCGATTTCGACGCTGCAAGGCAAGCTCATTGGCGCGTCGGTGTTTGTAGCAGCGATCCTTTTCTTCTTCCTAGGGACGGTGCGCCCCACCATCATCGCGCTCACCGCCATCCCGGTGTCGATTTTCATCACGGCACTGGTGTTCAAGTACTTCGGCCTGTCGATCAACACCATGACGCTGGGTGGACTGGCCATTGCCATCGGTGGACTGGTGGACGACGCCGTGGTGGATGTGGAGAACATCCTGCGCCGTCTCAAAGAAGACCGTGCCAAGGATGCCAGCCAACGCCAGCCGCTGCTCTCGCTTGTAGCCAAGGCGTCCATGGAGGTCCGGTCGGCCATCCTCTATGCGACGGTGATTATTGTTCTGGTCTTTATACCCCTGTTTGCGTTGCCGGGGCTGGAGGGCAAGCTGTTTGTACCGCTGGGCATCGCTTTCATCATCTCGACACTGGCCTCATTGCTCGTATCGGTGACGATGACCCCTGTGCTGAGCTACTACCTGCTGCCCCGGATGAAGAATCTGGACCATGGTGACACCAAGGTACTCGCCTGGCTCAAGCAACGGTACAAGAGCAGCTTGCAGGTGGTTCTGGACAAGCCTCGCGTGGCCATGGCCAGCGCAGGGGTTGCGGTCCTGCTGGCAGCCACAGCTGTCCCATTCTTCCCCACCACGTTCTTGCCCCCCTTCAATGAGGGCACGCTGCTCGTGGGCCTGCGACTGAACCCAGGCGTCACGCTGACTGAATCGTCTGCCCTGGCGCGCCAGGCCGAAGTGTTGGTCAAGCAAGTACCGGAAGTGGTGCACGTTGGCAGGCGCAGTGGACGCGCTGAGCTCGATGAGCACGCCGAGGGCGTTCATG
>JARXAU010000081.1 GCA_029865675.1 Rhodoferax sp. | reverse complement strand
AGGGTGAATCACCGCGCAGGTGATTTGCACCGCCCGCTGATTGCAATTCGGGCCCACGGTGAATGCCTTTGTAGACATCCGTCACAAAGGCAGTGCAGTGCGAAAGCCATGTGGCCTAAATATGAGTGGGATCACAGTCTCGCGACTGGTGCGTGTGCCTAATTCATTTACCGGATCAACGGGGCCGTCTCAGCGTCTTTCTATTGACAAAGCACTTTGTCACCTAAGGCCGCTGCAAGGACTGAAGGCCAGGGGTCGCGGGGGTGCAGTGGGACATGTTGGCCCTCTGTGTAACAACTCAACTTGAAAGAGCGTATGAAAAAACTATTCAGCGGTATCCGCACATTCATCAAAGACGAAGAAGGCGCAACAGCGGTGGAGTACGGAATGATGGTCGGATTGATTGCAGTCGCAATCATCGTGACTGTTGCAGCGATCGGAACGCAACTCAACGTGCTGTTCACCAAGATCAAGACTTGCATCACAACGGCGGCAAGTTGCACCTGATGCGATGATTTTCTGGGTTGACCAACGGCCTTTGCGCCCTGGCCACCCAGAAATCTAGCAAGCTCTTACGGGAGAACCGCTTGAATCTCACACCTGCGTCGTGGCAGCTTTGGTGCTTTGCCCTGCTTGCACTGGCGTTGGTGATTGCCATTGAGGCAGATTTTTTCGAGCAGCGAATTCCTAACCTTTTGGTGGGCTTGGTCATAGTGGTCGGCGTGGCGCTCAATGTCGCGGGGCCCGCCAATGGCCAAGAGGGCATGTTGGGCGAGTTTCCGGGTGCACTGGGTGGCACACAGGCAGTTTTTGGCGTACTTGTCGGACTGGCGCTTTTCCTGCCGCTTTACATGGTCGGCGCGATGGGCGCGGGGGACGTCAAGCTGCTTGCTGCCATTGGTTCTTTCACCGGCCCGGTGGAGGTGGTGGGTGTCGCTGTCTTTGTGGCCGCTTGCGGCGGCCTGCTCGCGCTCGGCCTGACCGTGGCCCGGCATAAAAGTCGGCAAGCCTGGGCCAATATGGTGTTGATCTTCAACAGTGCGATGGGCACGGGGGTGGCGGGCAAGGGCTTTGATGCGACCCGCCAAACCGCACTGCGCATGCCTTATGCCTTGGCCTTTGGCTTGGGTGTTTCGGCCTACGTTTACTGGCGGCAAAGCGGGCATTCGGCATGGGTGACGTTTTGAGCTGCAAGGCGATGTGGATTCACACGAAAGAGGTCCGACAATGAAAAGCAAACGCGCGTTGATCATGATTGCCACTGCGCTCTTGGCAGGTTTGGTGGCGGTGTGGTTCGCCTACCGGTGGGTCGGGCACATGGCCGAAAGCACCACGACGGTGGTGGTCGCCGCGCGCGACGTGGACCCCGGCATGTTGCTCACTGAAGCCTCGCTCCAAACCATTGCCTGGCCCTCAGACGCGCTGCCCAGTGGGGCGTTGACAGACGAGAAAAAGGCCGTTGGGCGGGTCGCCGGTACGGCAATTTTCAAGGGCGAACCGATACTGGAAGTCAAGCTTGCACAACCCGGGGCAACAGGCGGCCTGTCCGCAGTGCTCGCACCGGGCAAGCGCGCCATCAGCATCCAAGCCAATGAAATTGCGGGTGTGGCGGGCTATGTGCACCCTGGTAGTCGGGTGGACATCATGGTTAACACCCGCGAATTTCAGGAAAAGCAGATCTCCAAAATCATTCTGACCAATATCTTGGTCTTGGCTGCCGCGCAGGACGACAAGCGCGACCAGACCAAACCCAAGGTAGTGAGCACGGTCACGCTGGAGGTGGACCCGCAGCAGGCCGAAATCGTGGACTTGGCGCGCAGTATCGGAACGCTGTCCATGGTGTTGCGCAATCCGCTAGATACCGCGCCGGTGCAAACCGTGGGCGTGACCCGCGATGACGTGTTCGGAACGCTGGCACAACGGGCAGCCGCTCCGGTGGTTATTGCCGCTGCCAGGCCGAGCACTGAGACCGTAGGCGTCCAGCCCAAAGCGCGTGCAGTGGTCAAGGTCGACGTTAGCCCAGCGCCGGCGCCCGCGCCCGTCGTCGAAGCGGTGGAAATCATTCGCGGTGTGCAAAAAGCTGTTTCAAACTATTGAGGGGTCAAGATGAACATGCCTTACCAACCCGGTGCCGCGCGTCGGGCACCAACTTCCGTGTCCCTTGCCTGCGGGCTGTTGCTTGGGTACGCTTTGTCCCTCTTGGGCACGGCGCATGCCCAAACCAGAGCGGTGGACGTGACCAAAGGCAACACGACCAGTAGCACTGGCACAGTGACAGCAGCGGGAAATGATTTTTCGGTGATGGGCAGCGCCCTCGAGCTCAGCATGGGCAAGTCCAGCCTGATGCGCATGCCCTCGCCGGTGCAACGCATTGCGGTAGGCAATCCCGACATCGTTGATATCTCCCTGATCAATCCCTCGCAGGTCTACATGCTGGGCAAAAACTTTGGCTCTACCAACCTGACCATTTGGCGCAAAGACGGCACGACCATGGTGGTCGATGTCAGCGTGAACATGGACGCCGAACGCATGGAGAAGAAGCTGCGCCAACTGATGCCGGAGGAAACCGGTATCAAGGTGTTCCCGGCCGCTGATTCGGTGATCTTGACGGGTGTCGTCTCTAGCGCCCCCAGAGCCAAGTATGCCGAGGACATTGCTGGGGCGTATTTGCGCGAAATCAGCCGTAGCCTGTCTCTACCGGTGGTGGCAGGCGACGCCCGCGTTGCCTCGGGCACTGTGTTG
Source organism: Rhodoferax sp. (assembly GCA_029865675.1). Classification (GTDB taxonomy): domain Bacteria; phylum Pseudomonadota; class Gammaproteobacteria; order Burkholderiales; family Burkholderiaceae_C; genus Allorhodoferax. Next base: position 3,955 of record JARXAU010000081.1, on the reverse strand, counting down.
GGCGCAACCGGCGCAGGCAGCGGTGGCGGGGGTAGCAGCGCCAGCAAGGTGGTAAACCTGTTGCGTGTCACGCAGGGGCAACAGGTCATGCTGGAAGTGAAGGTGGCGGAGGTTTCCAAAGTGTTGCTGGAGCGCTTGGGCGTCAACTTCAGCGCTGCTGCGACCACCTCCGGCTTGACTTATGGCATTTTGTCCAACCTCTTTAGCAGCACGGGCATTCTGAGCATTACCCGCGAAGACGGAAAAGGCCTGAGCGTGGACGCAAACCGGAGCGACACCTTGGTTAAGGTGCTAGCCGAGCCCAACATCATTGCCATGAGTGGCCAAGAAGCCAGCTTTTTGGCTGGTGGGCGCTTGTTCATTCCGGTGATTTCCAGCGCGGGTTCTGGGACGCTTCCAACCGTCTCATTGGAGGAGCGGGAATATGGTGTGGGTGTGAAATTCACGCCCACGGTGTTGGACGGAGGGCGCATCAACCTCAAGGTGGCGCCCGAGGTGTCCGATATCGGTAAGGGAACGAGCTTCAAGATCGGCGGCGTTGAAACCATACTGCCCAACTTCACCACCAACCACGTGCAAACCACGGTGCAGCTGATGGACGGGCAAAGCCTGGCCATTGCGGGATTGATCAAAAACAATGTGGGTGAGGTGGTGTCGCGCGTGCCACTGCTGGGCGATATTCCCATTTTGGGCACTTTGTTTCGCAGCAGCGAGTTCCAAAACAACCGAACCGAACTGGTGTTTTTGATCACGCCACGCCTGATCAAACCGCTCCCTGAAGTGCCACGCCTGCCTACCGACAGTTTTGTGCCGCCCAGCTACAGCGAGTTCTTCTTTGAAGGCCGTCTGGAAGGCAGCGGCAACGCGCAGGTACCCGCCGACAAGCCCCTGGTCGTGGCAGCGCCCGTGCGAGCGCTAGCGCTGACAGTGCAGGTGCCGCTTGCCGAACAGCCAACGCAACCCCAAGTTGCAACAAGAGCCCTTGAGCCTGCGGCACCTGGGGAACCGGTGCAGCCGTCCGCAGCCCCGTCTGCCCCTGTGCCGGGTGCATTGAGCGCCGCGCCCAGTGAGCCTGCCAGTGCAGCGCCCGAAGCCCAGGAGCTATTGCCTGCCCCGCAGGCCCTGCCAGAGCGCATGCAGACGGTCCAGTTTCGGGGTGATCCCCTTGGCAAGCAGTAAAGGAAGAACATCATGAGCTCCTCCCCGTTCAAGGCCCTCGCGCTGCCGATGCGCTGGACTTATTTGGTACTTGGCGCATTGCTCCGTGCCACGCTGGCTGGGTGCGCCGTGTCCAACACCCCGGAGTTGGACAAGACGTTCGGCGACAGCGTGCGCAAAATCAACAGTCAACAGACCATCGTCGCACCGCCGGCCCAAACCCAGGACGCGGTGGTGGGCATGGACGGCGTGGCAGCAGTCCACGCCCAGCAGCGCTACCAAGACTCGTTCAAAGAGCCCCCCAAAACCTTTGACATGTTGAACTCTGGCGGGGCGAAGTGAATGGCGCACGCCTGCACCTTGCTGGCTCATAGCCGAGCGCGCAAGACGGAACACGCGCCTACCACTTAGCGTCCGCATAAAACCCGGCTACGAAGCCCTAGGGCGGGCTAAGCGACGACCGCTTTCAAAGAGAAGACACCATGACCATCAAAGTAAGTACGATTTCAAGCTCGGTTGCCAACCTAAAAATATTCGCGGACTCGGTGCTTGCAGTCGGTGATTTGCAGTTCCTACCGCACACTGGCGCACTCGACACGCTTGCCAGTGTGCTGATCACGGACAAGCCCGACGTGCTGGTGCTCGATGCCTCGGAGGGCGCAGACCTTAAGGTACTGCAACAAGTCGAACTTGAGCTGGCCAAGTACCCGCAAATCCACACGATCTTGGTGAGCCCCGACCAGTCGATTGAGTTTTTGGCTGTGGCAATGCACACCGGCGTGCGCAAGGTGCTGCCAGCACCGGTCGATGCGTCGAGCTTCCAAGAGGCGCTGCGTTTGGCACGCGCGCGAATGCTGACCGCTGCCCAGATGGGCTTGGCTGACCACGGCGGGCTGGTGATCGGCTTCTTGGGTGTGAAGGGCGGTGCGGGCAACACGTTTTTGGCGACCAATCTGGCCTTCACCTTGGGCCGACAAGGTAAGCGGGTCGCGATCATTGACCTTCGGCTGGCGTTTGGCGATGCGGCCATTTACCTCGGGAACACCGGTGCCAAAACCAATGTGATTGAGCTGGCGCAACAGTACCTGCTGCTTGACGGGGCGATGTTGGAAGCCAGCATGGCCAAGGTCAGCGACAACGTGCACATCTTGGTGGCAGCGGCAACGCCCGATGCCAGCGCCGACGTCACCCCACCAGCCATCGAAAAAATCATTGAGGTAGCGCGCAGCCATTACGACTTTGTGGTGCTCGATTTGAGCAACTCCATGGACGCGGTGGTGCTCAAAGCGATCAGCTTGACCAATATTTTGTACTTGGTGCTCACGCTGGACATTCCCAATGTGCGCTCAGCCAAGTCCATTGGCCAGTACTTGCGGGCTAACGGCTACCCGTCGGACAAGATGCAGATCGTGGCCAACCGGCATTTGAGTGGGGAGCACTTTGGTCTGCAAGATGTGGAGAAGTCGACCTTAATCCGGGTTTTTCGCACCATCCCCAACAGCTTCGAGGCGGTCTCCAACTCCATCAACCAAGGCGTTCCCTTGGTAGAGCTTGCCCCCAAAGACGCGGTATCGCGCGCCCTGAAAGAGTGGGCTGAAAACCTCGCACCGCACCGTGTAAGCAGCGATGTCGGCGAGGGCAACGGTGGGCCGATCGCCGCTTTGCGAAAATTTATGGGATTTGGGCAATGAGGGTGGGCGACTCCCTAGGAACCAAAGGGCCGGTGGCTGTGACACCCGCGGTGACCGTGCCCGCAGACGTCGATTCCCCCGCCTACATGGGACTGCGCACCAAGCTGCTCAATGAATTGATTAGCAGGGTGGACCTCAAAACCCTCACCAGCCTGCCGTCCGCGCATTTGCGGGATCAGCTGGCTGACATGGTGGTGCAAATGTTGGCCGAGTACCGGGCCATGCTCAATATGAGCGAGCAGCGGCGCATGATCCAAGACATTCAAAACGAGATGATGGGCCTAGGACCGCTTGAGCCTCTGCTGACCGATCCGGGAATCTCTGACATCTTGGTCAATGGCCCCAAGCAGGTGTATGTAGAGCGCAATGGTTTGCTGGAGCTGAGCCCGGTACGGTTCAGCGACTCTGCGCACCTCATGAAGATCATTGACAAAATCGTCTCTCGGGTCGGGCGCCATGTGGACGAAGCCAGCCCCATGGTCGATGCCCGCTTGCCGGACGGATCGCGCGTCAACGCGGTGATCCCGCCCCTCGCGCTCGACGGTCCGCTGCTCTCCATACGGCGGTTTCCAGCAGACCCCCTCAAGATCGACGACCTGTTGGCAAAAAAGTCCCTCACACCGGGGATGATGGATTTGCTCACCGCGATGGTGCGCTCCAAGCTCAGTATCGTGATCGCTGGTGGCACCGGCAGCGGCAAAACCACTTTGCTCAATATATTGTCGAGCGCTATTCCCCAAAACCAACGCATCGTAACCATTGAGGACACTGCGGAGCTGCGTCTGCAACAGCCTCACGTGGTGCGGCTGGAGACGCGCCCCCCCAATATCGAGGGCAGTGGCGAGGTGACGCAGCGCGCGCTAGTGCGCAACAGCTTGCGCATGCGCCCGGACCGCATCATCGTGGGCGAGGTGCGCGGAGTAGAAGTGCTCGACATGCTCCAGGCCATGAACACCGGGCACGACGGCTCCATGGCCACGGTGCATGCCAACAGCCCGCGCGACACGCTGACGCGCTTGGAGAATATGTGCAGCATGAGCGGCCTGAATATTCCGGCCAAGATCGTGCGCCAGCAAATCAGCTCGGCCATCACCGCCATTGTGCAA
>JARXAU010000071.1 GCA_029865675.1 Rhodoferax sp. | reverse complement strand
TTTGAGAGCAACCTCATTGACGTGGCCTTGCACACACCGCGCTACAAGCGCGAAGACCACGCTGGCGTGGAACGCGCCTTGGGGCTGCTGCACTTTGTCGGCTTAGGCGACTTGGCCACCGAAGAAGCCCGCAACCTGCCTTACGGCAAACAGCGCCTGCTGGAAATTGCCCGCGCCCTGGCGCTGGACCCGCAATTGCTGCTGCTCGACGAGCCCGCTGCCGGCCTGACCGCGCCGGACATCAAAGAGCTGATCACCATCATCCGCAAAATCCGCGACCACGGCATTACCGTGATCCTGATTGAGCACCACATGGACGTGGTGATGAGCATTTGCGACAACGTCTCCGTGCTCGACTTTGGCCAAAAAATCGCCGAAGGCAAACCTGCTGAAGTGCAGGCCGATGAAAAAGTGATCGAGGCCTATCTGGGCGCTCCGGCCGCTTGAACGTACAGGACACCCGCATATGTTGAGTATCAAAAACCTAGAAGCCGGTTACGGCAAAGTGCAAGTTTTGCACGGCATCTCCATGGAAGTGCCCAAGGGCAAAGTGGTCACCTTGATCGGCTCCAACGGCGCTGGCAAAACCACCACCATGCGCGCTATATCGGGCATGATCGCGCCCACCGCAGGCGAAATCAGCCTCAACGGCACGCGCACCGACGGCATGGAGTCTTTCACTATTGCCAAACTGGGCCTGGCGCACTCGCCCGAAGGTCGGCGTGTGTTTGCCACCATGTCGGTCACCGACAACTTGATTTTGGGTGCCTTTCCACGCCTGACCGGCAGCCGCCCCAAGGGCGACGTGCAGGGCGATCTGGAGCGCGCTATGGACTTGTTCCCTCGCCTGAAAGAGCGGCGCACCCAGCTCGCCGGCACTTTGTCGGGTGGCGAGCAGCAAATGCTGGCCATGGCCCGCGCGGTCATGCTTAACCCCGAAATCGTGCTGCTGGACGAGCCCTCCATGGGCCTAGCGCCCATCTTGGTGGAAGAGGTGTTCCGCATCATCAGCGACCTCAAGTCGCGCGGCGTGACCATGCTGCTGGTGGAGCAATTTGCCGCAGCGGCGCTCAAGGTGGCGGACTACGGCTATGTGCTGGAAAACGGTCGCATTTCGGTGCACGGCCACGCCTCCAAGCTGCAAGACGACCCGGCGGTGAAGGCCGCCTATCTCGGCGGCGGCCACTGAGGCGCGACCCGCCATAGGCCCATTGACGTGGGCGTCCTGAGTCCATAGGGGTGCAGAATTCATCCTTGCAATTCGCACCGATGTTGACTTTTGAGGGTAGCGAAGGGCTTTACCCCGACTTAACCTCAGCATGCAAACATTTTCCTAAGGGAGGTTTCATGCAACCAACATTCTTTTTCGGGCCTAGTTCGATCCAGCGACGCGCTATGCGCCGTGCGGCAACAGCCTTGCTGCCACTGGCGGCTTGGTGCACAACCCAGCCCGCACAGGCGCTTACCGCCGCGGACCAACTGGCTACCTACACCGCCGCGTCGAGCCGGGCACCGCAAAGTGCGCGGGGGCAGGAATTTTTTACCACTAAGCACGGCCACACATGGAGTTGTGCTTCATGCCATACCGCGACCCCGACGGTCGAGGGCAAGCACGCAAGCACTGGCAAAGCCATTCGTGCGCTAGCCCCAGCCGCCAACCCCGAGCGCTTTACGGACGCCGCCAAGTCAGAAAAATGGTTTCGTCGCAACTGCAACGATGTGGCGGGCCGTGAATGTACCGCAGCCGAAAAAGCCGACGTGCTTGCTTGGCTGCTGAGCTTCAAGAACTGAGCACCCAAGGAGCACAGTATGTCCACACGATTTGCCTTACTTCGCCCTTTTTTGCTGACGGGCCTTGCCGCAGTCTGTCTGAACGCACCGGCCTGGGCCGACGAAGACTTCGAGAGCGGAACGCGCCTGCCCGCTTACCAAGCCGAATGTGCTGCCTGCCACATCGCCTATCCACCAGGCCTGCTGGGGGCCAGGTCATGGCAGCAGATCATGGGTGGCCTGTCAAAGCACTTCGGCGTGGACGCCTCGCTGGATGCGGCCAGCACCAAAGCCATTGGCGTGTGGCTGGGCGAGCATGCAGGCGCAGGGCGGCGTTTCAAGCAGATGCCTCCCGAGAACCGAATTACCAAGTCGGCCTGGTTTATCCGCGAGCATGACGAGGTGAGCGCCCGCGTTTACCAGCGTGCAGCAGTAGGCAGCGCCTCCAACTGTTCTGCCTGCCACCAACGCGCCGCTGACGGCAATTTTGATGAGCATGAGGTGCGCATTCCCAAGTAAAGGCTCTCGACTTCCCACACCGAAAGGCTGCAATGACTCCATCTGATTCCAAAATCCTCGTCTGGGACGCCCCGGTGCGGGTGTTCCATTGGCTGCTGGTGAGCAGCTTTGTCGGCGCCTACCTCAGCGCCGAAAGTGAGACGTGGCGCCTGCTGCACGTCACCCTCGGCTACACCATGGGGGGCCTTATTGCTTTTAGGGTGGTGTGGGGCTTGCTGGGCACGCGCTATGCACGGTTTGGCAGCTTTGTGCGCGGCCCCGGCGCCGTGGGCCGTTACCTTCGGTCCATGGTGGCGGGCAAGCCCGCGCATTACATCGGCCACAACCCGGCAGGCGCTGTCGCTATTGTGATGATGCTGGTGTGGGGCGCGGCCATTGTGGCTACCGGGTATGCCGTCTACAACGACCTGGGGGGCGAACTGCTGGGCGAACTGCATGAAGGCGCATCCAACGTCATGCTTGCAATAGTGGGCGTGCACTTGGCTGGTGTGGTGTTTGCGAGCTATCTCCACCACGAAAACTTGCCGCGCGCCATGGTCACAGGAACTAAGCAGGGCCAGGTCACCGACGGCATTGCAAGGGCGTGGTGGTCGGTTGCGCTGGTCTTGGTGCTAGCCGTAAGCGCCTATTGGTATCTGCAATGGCGCGACGCGCCGCAAGTGGTGGCGCAGGCGCAGACCAGCAGCAGCGGACAGACCACAGATGCCGCACACACCGCATACACCGCATACACCGCATACACCGCGTACACCGCACAATAGGGGCGCAGCCGCCTCGGCTGTGCTTTGTCCCACATTACTTGCCAGCCACCGAACTCACTGTCCAATCTGCTGGCACCGTTGCTGGCAAAACACTGCTATTGCCCGTAGGCCTGCCCGGCCCCACGTATGCGCACTTGCAAGATTGGCTCACTGAAAAGCGCAAAACCAAAGCCGCCGTGAAGGACATCAGCCAGCAGGTTTTGGTCAAAGGCATTAAGCAATGGGCGGTGTTTGAGGAGCAGCGCGCAGGGGCCACCGTGCGTACGGTGTTCAAAATCACCTGAGGTCAGGCTATGCACGCCCTTGAACAACTGCGCTCTGGCGCGCTGGCCGGTCAGCCCCGCGTGGGGATTAAAGCGGGGCTTACCGAATTTCCCACCGAGATTTTCCAGCTTGCCGATAGCCTGGAGATTTTGGATTTGTCAGGGAACGCCCTGTGTGCGCTGCCGGATGATCTGCCGCGCCTGCATAAGCTGCGTATTTTGTTTTGTTCACACAACCAGTTCACCGAACTGCCGCCGATGCTCGGTCAGTGCCAGAGCCTGCAGATGGTCGGCTTCAAGGCCAACCATATCCACACTGTGCCCGCGCAGTCGCTTCCCCCGCTGCTGCGCTGGCTGACGCTCACCGACAACCAGATTGAAGAACTCCCCAAAGAGATCGGTCAGTGCGTGCATTTGCAAAAGCTGATGCTGGCGGGAAACCGCCTGCGCGCCTTGCCAGCGTCGATGGCCGCTTGCCATAGGCTGGAGCTGCTGCGCATTGCGGCCAACGATTTGGCAGTATTGCCAGACTGGCTATTCGACCTGCCAAGACTTTCTTGGTTGGCGTTTGCCGGCAATCCCTTTGGTGCAGAGCTACAGGCCGCCGCTTTGGCGCACCGCAGTGCGGCGTTGCCGCTGGTGCCCTGGCCGTCCGTGCAGTTGCATGAATTGCTGGGCGAAGGCGCCTCAGGACTTATCCACCGTGCCAGCATTGCCCAAAACGGCGCAACACAAACCGCGGCGGTGAAACTTTTTAAGGGGGCGATGACCAGTGACGGCCTGCCGCATTCCGAGTTAGCGGCCTGCCTGCGTGCAGGCCATCACCCGCATCTCATCGCCTTACGCGGTCGCGTGGGCGCCCATCCGCAGGGGCACCAGGGCTTGGTGATGGACCTGATAGACCCCGCGTTCCAGACGCTGGCGGCACCGCCCAGCCTAGAAAGCTGCACCCGTGACATCTACGCGCCTGACCGCCGCTTTGATCTGACCGACGCGCTGCGCATTGCTTGCGCCATCGCTTCGGCAGCATGCCATTTGCACCGCCAGGGCGTCCTGCACGGTGACCTCTATGCCCACAACACCCTGCACAACGCACAAGGCCAAGCCACGCTGGGGGACTTTGGCGCGGCTTCCTTGTACCAGCCCGAAGACTTGGCTTTGGGGGAGAGGCTGCAGCGGGTGGAAGCGCGGGCATTTGGCTATTTGCTGGAGGAGTTACTGGACCGGGCCGACGCTGCCAGTGGGTCAGAGGCAGTGGTGGACCGTCTGCAAGGCCTTGTTACTCGCTGCTTGAGTGAGTCGCCTCCGGAGCGTCCACTCTTCGCCGAAATCGACGCGTCTTTGGTGCACAGCTTGGCGGCCTTAAAAATCTAGCTACCAGCGCCAATTACCTTAGTGCGGTGGGTCGCCAGTCAAGATGTCTAGGCCGGTGACTTGCGAAAAGTCGCGGTCATGCGTGACCAAGGCGGTAGCGCCCATGTCCAGCGCCGTGGCCAGTTGCAAGGCGTCAGGCAGCTTCAGGCGGTACTGCGCGCGCAGTTGCGCCGCCAATGCCGCGATGGGCGCGGAAACGTCCACCACGCGGTATTGCAATAGCGCCTTCTCGTAGCGCTTGGCCAGCGCGGTTTGCCCCGCTTTGAAAGGGCCAGCCAACACTTCGGCCAGGGTAATCGTCGACAAGGCAATCAGCACATGCCCCTTGGCTGCCGCTTCAAACAGGCCGACAAAGCAATCAGCAAACTGCGGGTGGGATTCGAGCACATAAATCCACGGCGCCGTGTCCACCAGCACGCTTGCACCTTGGGGCAGGCTCGCCCACAGGCGCAGGGGCGCTGCGGCCATCTAGGCGCCGTCCCACTCGTTGCGCAAATCGGCCACGGTTTGGCCCACATTGGCGCCCCACAGCCCGCGCCCCGTGCCGCGCAAGGCCAAAAGGCTCTCGCCCGCAGGAGCTTGCGAGGGCATAAGCGCCAGGTCTTGCAAAGGCACGACGGCCGCATAGGGCTTGCCGTGCTTGGTGATCACACTGCGCAGGCCGGCATGGGCTTCGGCCACGATGTGGGGCAACTGGATGCGCGCTTGTTCCAGGCCATAGCTGCTGGGGATCGACATGGGAAGCTCCTTTTCTGTACTGTTTGTACAGTTTAAACCCAAATCAGCGTTCCCAGTCGTAGTCGATGGTGATGGGCGCGTGGTCCGAGAACTTCACGCCCTTGAAGATGGCGTGTGTGCGTGCGCCTGCCGCCAAGGCGGGGGTGGCCAGGTGGTAGTCCAGCCGCCAGCCCACGTTTTTGGCATAGGCCTGGCCGCGGTTGCTCCACCAGGTGTAGGCGGCGTCGGTAGCGGTGGGTTCCAGTTGACGGTAAACGTCTACTAGCCCAGCTTCAGCTAAAAGCTGGGTCATCCAGGCGCGCTCTTGGGGCAAGAAGCCGGAGTTCTTTTTGTTGCCCTTGAAGTTTTTCAGGTCGATTTCTTGGTGCGCGATGTTGACGTCGCCGCATAGCACAAATTCGCGCTGGCCCTTGAGCGCTGTGAGGTGGGGGTAAAACTCGGCCAGAAAGCGGTATTTGGCCAGTTGCCGCTCCTCGCCCGACGAGCCGCTAGGAAAGTAGGCGCTGATGATGGAGCGCTTGCGCGTCGGCGTGTCAAAGCGCAGCTCCACATAGCGGCCCTCGGCGTCAAACTCGCCCGAGCCGTAGCCCACCACCACGTCGCTGGGCGTGTGGCGGGTGTAGACGCCCACGCCGGAGTAGCCTTTTTTCTCGGCAAAGTGAAAGTAGCCGTTCAGGTCGGCCAGGGTTTCGAACTTGCCCGCCACGTCCTCGGCCTGGGCTTTGACTTCTTGCACGCAAATACAATCCGGCTGCAGTTGGGCCAACCAGGGCTCAAGCCCCTTGCTGGTGGCCGAACGAATGCCGTTGAGGTTCAGGCTGCTTAATGTGAACAAGGAAATCCCCATGGTTGATAGTGGCCCAGCCCGCCTGAACGCAGCAAGTGCGCCCCCCAGTCTGGCGCAAGCATTTGTGGCGTTTGCGGTGGAGTGTGGCGTGTTGCGCTTTGGCGAATTCACCACCAAAGCCGGTCGCCAAAGCCCGTATTTTTTCAACGCCGGCTTGTTTGACGATGGCGCCAAACTCGGGCGGCTCGCGCAATTTTATGCCCAGCGCCTGCTGGGAAGCGGCATTGAATTCGACATGATTTTTGGCCCCGCCTACAAGGGCATTCCCCTGGGCGCAGCCGTGGCCATTGAGCTGGCACGCCTGGGTAAAAACGTGCCTTATGCTTACAACCGCAAAGAGGCCAAGGACCACGGCGAAGGCGGCAGCCTGGTGGGCGCGCCGCTTAAAGGCCGGGTGCTGATCGTGGACGATGTAATGAGTGCAGGCACCGCCGCGCGCGAGTCGATTGCGCTCATCAAAGCCGCAGGCGCCACGCCCCACGCCGTCGCCATTGCCCTGGACCGCCAAGAAATGGCCACCGAAAAGCAGCCCGATGGCACCACCCGCGACGTGCCCTACAGCGCCGTGCAATACGTGCGCAGCGTTGATGGCTTGCAGGTCTGCGCGATTGCCGAGCTCTCGGATTTGCTGGGCTACCTGGGCGCCCAAACTGGCAACACCATGGGCGCGCACCTGGCGCGGGTACAGGCATACCGGGAGCGCTACGGGGTGAAGTGAGTCTGCCGGGCAGGGTCAAACCCTGCATTTCCAGCCCCGGCGATGCATTCCACGAAGCGCCGAGGTCGATGCCCCAGACCCACATCCGTGTTCAAGCGAGCTTTTGCTTGAGCAGCTCGTTCACCTGCGCCGGGTTGGCCTTGCCTTTGCTGGCCTTCATGGCCTGGCCGACCAGGGCGTTAAAAGCCTTGGCGTTACCGGCCTTGAACTCTTCTACGTTCTTGGCGTTGGCAGCCAGCACCTCGTCGATGATGGCTTCTAGCGCGCTGCTGTCGTTCATTTGGCGCAGGCCTTTGGCGTCGATG
>JARXAU010000053.1 GCA_029865675.1 Rhodoferax sp. | reverse complement strand
CGGGTGAGCTGCAAACTGCGCCAGCAAGCGCGCCTCCAGCGCCGCGTCCAGCACCACATCCACGATAAACACTGCCAGGATGTCGGCCTTGCGCGCGTCAAAGCTGCGTTTAAACACCTGCAGTTGCGCAATATCGGCCTCAGCCACGCCCAGGGCTTGGGCGGCCATGCGGGTGAGCGTGTCCAGCGGGTGGATCACGGGGTGGCGGTCGGCCTCGGTTTCGCTAGGGGCGTCGGCGGCGCGCCGGGCAATGACCGGCAGGGCGGTCAGGGGCAGTTTAAGTTCGGTCAGGCGGATCATGGGCAAGGGCTCGGGGTTATCAAGCAAGGGGCGGATGATAGTGGTGCCCGTGCAAGCGGCCCCTTGTGCTGCCCTTTTTGCCGCCTTTTTAAATCCCCGCTGCGTGGACCGTAAACCTTCCCGCCGTGGTGTTTTGGTAAACCATGCCGCAGGCGTGAAACAATATCTTCACTTTGACCCGTCGCAGCCTGCTCTGCGTCTTCCTGCCTTATTCGCCACGAACCGCATGAACCACCACGCCGCATCTCGGTCTTTATACCCGCGCGACCTGCGGGGCTATGGCCGCAACCCGCCCCACGCCCAGTGGCCGCAACAGGCCCGCGTGGCGGTGCAGTTTGTGCTGAACTATGAAGAGGGCGGAGAAAACTCGGTGCTGCATGGCGACGCCGGGAGCGAGCAGTTTTTGTCCGAGATGTTCAGCCCGCCGTCCTTCCCGGACCGGCACCTCACCATGGAAGGCATTTACGAATACGGCTCGCGCGTGGGCGTGTGGCGCATATTGCGCGAATTTGAGCGCCGGGGCCTGCCGCTCACTGTGTTTGGCGTGGGCATGGCGCTGGAGCGCTGCCCCGAGGTGGCCGCCGCCTTTGTCGAACTCGGCCACGAGATTGCTTGCCACGGCTGGCGCTGGATCAATTACCAGACCATTGACGCATCGGTCGAGGCCCAACACATGGGCCGCGGTCTGCAAGCCATCAAAAACCTGACCGGCCAAATGCCCGCAGGCTGGTACACCGGCCGCGACAGCCCCAACACCCGCCGCCTGCTGGCCGACCACGGCGGCCTGGAGTACGACAGCGATTACTACGGCGACGACCTGCCGTTTTGGCTGCAAGTGCAAAAGACCGACGGCACGCTCGCGCCCCACCTGGTCGTGCCCTACACCCTGGACTGCAACGATATGCGCTTTGCGCTGCCCCAGGGGTATTCGCACGGCGACGAGTTTTTTGAGTACCTGCGCGACGCCTTTGACGTGCACTACGCCGAAGGTGCCGACCGCCCGTCCATGATGAGCATCGGCATGCACTGCCGCCTGCTGGGGCGTCCTGGCCGCATGCGCGCGCTGCAACGCTTTTTGGACCACGTGCAGGCGCACGACCGGGTATGGGTTGCGCGCCGGGTGGACATCGCCCGCCAATGGAAAGCCACGCACCCCTTTGACGCCGCCACCGCCTTTGTCTGGAAGTAAGCCAAAGATGCTCACACTGGACCAACTTAACGCCGCCACCGCCGACGAATGCGTCGCCCTGCTGGACGGCACCTACGAACATTCCCCCTGGATTGCGCGCGCCGCTGCCGCGCAGCGCCCGTTTGCCAGCCTGGTGCACCTCAAGCTGGCGCTGGCGCAGGTGGTGCGCGAAGCCGGGCAAGACGCCCAACTGGCGCTCATCCGCGCCCACCCCGAGCTGGCGGGCAAGGCCATGGTCAGCCAAACGCTGACGGCCGAGTCCACCAACGAACAAAGCAAAGCGGGCCTGACGGATTGCACGCCCGAAGAATTTGCCCGCATCCAGCAGCTCAACGCCGCCTATAACGCGCGCTTTGGCTTTCCTTTCATCCTGGCGGTACGCGGGCCGCGTGGCCTGGGATTGGACCGCTCCGAGATCATCGCCACGCTGGCGCGCCGCCTGGACAATCACCCCGATTTTGAGCGCGCCGAGTGCCTGCGCAGCATCCACCGCATTGCCGAAATCCGGCTCAACGACAAATTCGGCCACACGCCCGAGGCGGGCAACCTGGTGTGGGACTGGGCCGAGCGCCTGGCGCTGCACAGCGACCCGGGTTTTGCCGAGCGCGGCGAACTCACCGTGACCTACCTGACCGACGCCCACCGCGCCGCAGCGCGTGACCTGCAAGCCTGGATGGGCGAGTGCGGTTTTGACGAGGTGACGCAAGACGCAGTGGGCAACGTGGTGGGCACCTACCACGGCAAGGACCGATCAGCGCCGCGCTTGCTGACCGGCAGCCACTTTGACACCGTGCGCAACGGCGGCAAATACGACGGCCGCCTGGGCATTTTGGTGCCCATGGCCTGCGTGCAGGCGCTGCACCGCGCCGGGCGGCGGCTGCCGTTTGGCATCGAAGTGGTCGGCTTTTCGGAAGAAGAAGGCCAGCGCTACAAAGCGGTGTTTTTAGGCTCGGGCGCGCTCACGGGCCAGTTTGATAGAGCCTGGCTGGACCAGCAAGACGCCGACGGCATCTCCATGCGAGCGGCCATGGCGCACGCTGGGCTGAATGTGGATGACATTGCGTCCATCCAACGCGACCCGGCGCGCTACCAGGGTTTTGTGGAAGTGCACATCGAGCAAGGCCCAGTGCTCAACGCGCTGGACATGCCGCTGGGCATCGTCACCTCCATTAACGGCAGCGTGCGCTACCTGGGCGAAGTCATTGGCATGGCCAGCCACGCCGGTACCACGCCCATGGACCAGCGTCGCGACGCCGCCACCGCCGTGGCCGAGCTGGCGCTGTTTGCAGAAAAACGCGCAGCCGCCGTACCCCACGTGGTGGCCACGATGGGCATGCTGCAAGTGCCCAATGGCTCCATGAACGTGGTGCCGGGGCGCTGCACCTTCAGCCTGGACGTGCGCGCCACCACCGACGCGGTGCGCGACGCCTGCGCAGCCGACATCCGCGCCGAGCTGGCCGCCATCTGCGCGCGCCGGGGCCTGCACTTCAAGTTAGAAGAAACCCTGCGCGCCGCCGCCGCCCCAAGCGACGCCGCCTTGCAGCAGCGCTGGGAGCGCGCGGTGCAGGCGCTAGGCCTGCCGCTGTTCCACTTGCCCAGCGGCGCAGGGCACGACGCCATGAAGCTGCACGAAATCCTGCCCCAGGGCATGCTGTTTGTGCGCGGCCTCAACGCCGGTATCAGCCACAACCCGCTGGAATCCATCACCAACGACGACGCCGAACTCTGCGTACGCGCCTTTGCCAACCTGCTTGACCAACTCGATACTGAACAAAAATGACACAAGCGTCAATCAATTACGCCGCCCTTGACGCATGGGTTGACGCCCACTTTGACGAGGAGGTGCGCTTTTTGCAGCAACTCGTGCAAGTGCCCACGGATACGCCACCGGGCAATAACGCACCGCACGCCGAGCGCACCGCCGAGCTGCTGCACGCCTTTGGCTTTGAGGCTGAAAAGCACGCCCCCCCGGCGGCCGAGGTGCACGCCGCCGGCCTGCAAAGCATCATCAACTTGGTGGTGCGCCGCAGCTACGGCGCAGGTCGCACCGTGGGCCTCAACGCCCACGGCGACGTGGTGCCCCCCGGTGAAGGCTGGACGCACGACCCCTATGGCGGCGAGGTGCGAGACGGCCACCTGTATGGCCGCGCCGCAGCGGTCAGCAAATGCGACTTCGCCACCTTCACCTTCGCCACCCGCGCCCTTGAGGCCTTGGGTGCGCCGCTCAAGGGCAGCGTAGAGCTGTATTTCACCTACGACGAAGAATTTGGTGGCGAACTCGGCCCCGGCTGGCTCTTGCGCCAGGGTCTGATCAAGCCCGACTTGCTGATCGGGGCGGCCTTTAGCTACCAGGTGATTACCGGGCACAACGGCTGCCTGCAAATGGAAGTGACCGTGCACGGCAAGATGGGCCACGCGGCAGTGCCCGAAACCGGTGTGGACGCCCTGCAAGCCGCCACCCGCATCCTCAACGCCATGTACCACCAAAACACGCTGTACCAGCAAATCAGCAGCCAGGTCAAAGGCATCAACCACCCCTACCTGAACGTGGGCCTGATCGAAGGCGGAACCAACACCAACGTGGTGCCCGGCAAAGTGGTGCTCAAGCTCGACCGCCGCATGATCCCCGAAGAAAACCCGGCCGAGGTCGAAGCCACCCTGCGCCAGGTGATTGCCGACGCGGTGGCGCAATCACCCGGCATCACGATCGAAGTCAAACGCATGCTGCTGGCCCACGCGCTCAAGCCCCTGCCTGGTAACCAGCCCCTCGTCAATGCCCTGTGCCAGCACGCCAGCGTCGTGTTTGGCGAACCTATTGAGGCCACCGGCACGCCGCTCTAAACCGACGCGCGCCTGTTTTGCGAACACGGCATCCCCGCCGTGCTCTACGGCTGCGGCCCCCGCACCGTATCCGAGAGCAACGCCAAACGCGCCGACGAAAACATCGCACTCGACGACCTGCGCCGTGCGACCAAGGTGGTGGCGCGGGCGTTGGCGGATTTGTTGGCTTGAGGGGGGCGTCGTTTATCCCTCGCTGCGGCGGCCTAGGCCTTACTTTCGGTGGGGTGCGCCTTGTCATGCCGCCGTCGCAAGGCTGCGCTAACAATGCAGCGTGGCCTATTTAACAAGCACTTCTTTTGCCATCGACTTTGCGCCCTCACCATGGCCGGGCCAGGTGGGCATGTCTGCCTGCCCCGGTGCGGGCGGGGCCAATGGGAGCGCGGAATCGGAGCGGCTGCTGGCGCTGGATGTGGCGCACATGGCCGCGCACGAGGTGAAGACGGTGGTGAGCTTGCTCGATACCAAGGAACTGCAGCGCCTGGGCGCCAAGAATTTGCCGCACCATCTGGGCGCGCACGGCATGGGCTGGCACCAGTTGCCGGTGGTGGACTTTGGCGTGCCCTCTTTGGCCGTGACCGCGCAGTGGAGGCGCTTGATGCCGCAACTCACGGGCGTACTTCAAAGCGGCAACATCCTGCTCCACTGCGCCCATGGTAAGGGCCGCACCGGCACGCTGGTGGCCACACTGTTCAAGGCCTGGGGCTGGAGCAGCGAGGCCGCCATGGCGCGGGTGCGCCAGTACCGACCGGGCACCATTGAGACCCACAAGCAAGAGGCTTATGTTCAGGCCTTCGACTTTGGCCTGCACGGTGCGCCCGACGCCATGGACAGTGTCAGCGCGCCTGCACTCAGGCTGTGGCCACCTGCTGCATTAGTGCCGCATAGTGCGCCAAAGCAGGCGTAGTCTGCCCCGGCACTTTGGCTAGGTCGTCGTAGCGGCGCAGGCGCACGGCTTCGGCGTAAAAGGGCAGCTCTTCAAAGGCGTGCACTTGCGCGTCGTTAAAGCGCCCCCCTTGCAACTCCAGGCTGTGCTTGGACGCGGACGATAGCGAATCCCAATACAGCGCATCCACCGCGCACAAATAGCGCTTGGCGTCTACGTGCAGCTTGATGGGCTCTAGCACCGCGTCCGGGAACAGGCTGCGCAAAAACGGCAAGGCCACGTACTGGTGCAAATCGTCTTTGGCGGGCAGATTCTTGTGGTCTGGCATTGCCTTGCGCTCGACGCTGAGCATATGGCCCAGGTCGTGGAGCAGGGCGGCTGCCACCGTCTCGGGCGTCTCGTTGGCTAATTCGGCGAGGTGCGCGCATTGCAGCGCATGGTCGAGCTGGCTTACCGCCTCCTGGCCGTACCAGGTGGTGGCGCGGCTGCCCAGGAGTTGCACAATTTCAGGGATGGACAAGGACATGGCGGTTTCCTGTGTGAGTGCGTAACGGTGGCGCAGCGCCTACAACGCGCGCACGCCAATGATGGAAAAGCGGATGCGGGCGCAGCAAAAATCGATCAGCGACACGGTGGCCAAGATAAGCAAGATCACAAACGCCATCTGCTGTAATTCCAGCGTGCGGATTTGCTCCGACAAAATCAAGCCAATGCCACCTGCGCCCACAATGCCGATGATGGAGGCGCTGCGGGTATTGGACTCAAAGGCATACAGCACCTGGCTGAGCAGCACCGGCAGCAGCTGCGGCAAGATGCCAAAGCGCACCGCCGACAAGGACGAGCCGCCGGTGGACACCACGCCTTCGACCGGCTTGTCGTCTGCGGCTTCAATAGCCTCCGAAAACAGCTTACCAAAGCTTCCCAGGTCCGACATGAACAGTGCCAGCACCCCGGCAAACGGCCCCAGGCCAACCACGTTGATCCAAATTAGCGCCCAGATCAGTATGTCCACGCCGCGCAAGGTGTCAAAACTGCGGCGCGCGAAGAACTGCACCACGCGGTTGAGCGTGGTGTTGCGCGCGGCCAAAAAACCCAGCGGAAACGCCACAATTGCGGCCAGCAAGGTGCCCAGCAAGGCGATGGCCAAGGTTTCCAGCATGGCGTAGGCATAAATGACGGCCAGGGACCCACTGCCCGGATGGGGCGGAAACATGCGCAGCACCATCTTGCCCAGTTCACCCAGGCCACCCACGATGCGCGCGTACGACATGTCCAGGCTGTGCACGCCATAGGCGAACACCACAAGGGCGAGAAGGGCCACAGAAAAAGCGCGCAAACGCCCCTGGTAAAACGGCTGAAAGTGCGCCGCGTAACGCGAGCGCAGCGCCTGTTGCCT
>JARXAU010000241.1 GCA_029865675.1 Rhodoferax sp. | reverse complement strand
CGCGCTGCGCTTTTCGTCCAGCCACTGCGCCACTTGGCGGTAGGTATCGGGCTCTAAAAAACGAAAAGCCAGGTCTTCAAGCTCCCACTTCACTTCCCAAATGCCCAGGCGGTTGGCCAGCGGCGCAAACACCTGCATGGACTCTGCGGCCAGGCCGGCGGGCAAGGGCAGCTTGGTGGCGGCAAAGTGGCGCAGGGTTTGCAGCCGCGAGGCCAGGCGCAGCATGACCACCCGCAGGTCGCGCGAAAACGCCAGCAGCATCTTGCGCACGCTCTCGGTTTGCGCCGCGCTGGTCTGCGCCATGGGCGCGGCCGGGGCGCTTCGGCCTGCGGCCGTCTGCGCTATGCGCGCCATGCGCTGCAAACGCACCAGCTTGGTGGTCTCTATTGCCAGGTCGGCAAAGTGCGCGCCAAAGGCCTTGGCAATCACCTCATGGGGCTTGTTCAGGTGTTCGCAGGCGTAGACCAGGTAGCTGGCCGACTGCATGGCGTCCGAGCCGCCCATGGTGGCCAGAATGGCCGCCACGGCGTCGGCATGGGCCAGCACGTTTTCGCCCGTGTCCAGTGTTTGGCCCGCCAGCAGCGGCTCGGCAAAGGCGCGTGCGCGCACCAGCGCATCGGCTTCGTAGGGCAAGTCCTCAAAGGTAGCCGCCGCCAAGGCCGAAGCTTGGTGCGTCGGGCTCCCAGGGCCTTGGCTCTTCATGCTGCGCGCGGCGCCCGACAGCGCGCCTTCAGGCGCTGGGGGCCAGCAAGAACGAGGCTACGGCCTCGGTCTGGTCCGGGGCGATCAGCGTAGGCGCGTGGCCCACGCCCGCAAACTCGACCAGGCGCGCCTTGGGGCCGCGCTGCGTCATCTGCAAGGCGGTGGCGGGCGAGAGCAAGTCGGAGTCGGCGCCGCGCAGCAGCAGCGTTGGCGCCGTGATGGCGTCATAGGCCTGCCACAAGGCCGCCTCGCCCTGGGCCGCACTCTCGGGCGTGGCCAGGCCAAAAGGCAAGGCAATGGCCGGGTCGTAATGCAGGACATACATCGCCTCTTGCAGGGCCTCTTGCACCGCGCTGCTCACGCGCTTGAGCATGGGCTTGGACAGCGCCAGCCACTGGGCCGGCGTGTGCGGGCCAAAGCTGCTGGCAATGGCCCACATGGCGTCAGCCGCCTGCTGCTCGCTAGCAAACTGCCCGGACTTGCCCAGGTACTGCCCAATGCGCTGCAAGGCCGACCACTCGATGGTGGGGCCCACGTCGTTAAGCACCAGACGGCGCACCGTCGCGCCCACCGTGGGCGCCAGACTGCAGGCCACCATGCCAATCAAGCCGCCCATGCTGGTGCCCACCCAGTCCAGGGTTTGGGGCCTGAGCTGCGCCAGCAGCGCCAGCATGTCCGCCGCATAGTGGGGAATCTGGTAGCCCATGGGGTCTTTGAGCCAGTCGCTTTTGCCCCGCCCCACCACGTCGGGGCAGACCACGTGCACATTGCCAGCGGCGCGCGCCACCAGGGTTTGCGCCAGCACGTCAAAGTCGCGGCCCTGGCGCGTCAGGCCGTGCACGCACAACACGGTGTGATCGGCAGCGGGGTCGCCCCACTGCCAATAGGCCACGCGGTGGGGTTCTGGCACGGTGCAGGATAGGAAATGCAGGCTGGGTGCGGTCATGGGGATGGGGCCGGTGGAGTTGGGGGCCAGACTCAGTGGCAGATTGATAATGCTTGCATCCTAATGGATAGCTGCGCAACACCATTCCCAGGGGCCACGCCCCATATTGACACAAGGAACACCCCCATGCTCACAGGCAAAACCGCCCTCGTTACCGGATCGACCAGCGGCATTGGCCTGGGCCTGGCCAAAGCATTGGCCGCCCAAGGCGCAAACATCGTGATGAACGGCTTTGGCGATGTGGACGGCCCCATGGCCGACATCAAAGCGCTGGGCGCTGTGGTGAGCTACCACGGTGCGGATATGAGCAAGCCCGCCGAGATTGAAGCCATGGTGCGCCATGCCGAGGCCACGTTTGGCGCGGTGGACATTTTGGTGAACAACGCGGGCATTCAGCACGTGGCGCGCATCGAAGATTTTCCGCCGGAGCGCTGGGACGCCATCATCGCCATCAACCTCAGTAGCGCCTTCCACGCCAGCCGCTTTGCGCTGCCGGGCATGCGCGCGCGCAACTGGGGCCGCATAGTGAATGTGGCCTCGGTGCACGGCCTGGTGGCTTCGGCAGAAAAATCGGCCTATGTAGCCGCCAAGCACGGCCTGGTGGGCCTGACCAAGGTCACTGCGCTGGAGAACGCCACCACCGGCGTCACCTGCAACGCCATTTGCCCCGGCTGGGTGCTCACCCCCCTGGTGCAAAGGCAGGTGGACGCGAAAGCCGCTGCCTTGGGCGTGTCCAACGCCGAGGCCACCGCCTTGCTGCTGGGTGAAAAAGAGCCTTCGCTGCAATTCACCACGCCCGAAGAACTGGGCGCGCTAGCGGTGTTTTTGTGCTCTGCGGCGGGCAACAATGTGCGTGGCGTGGCCTGGAATATGGACGGCGGCTGGGCCGCCCAGTAAGCGCGCAGGGTGCAGCGCGGCGGCTGTTTCAGGAGTCGCCACGCGAGGCGGGGGCTGGGGCTACCCTTCTGCGAGCCTTGGTGGAGACTGCCCTTCCGCCGGTGCGCCGGTTTCGGCATCGATCCAGTCATTGATGCCGATGTCGCGCTCTGCTTGCAGCATCTCGCTGCGCTCCATTGCATCATCTCCTAGGGCGTCGCGGCTGGCACAGGCCAGCGCGTAGGTCTCGAACGGACCGACTTCGGTGAGTCCCGGTGCCTGCCAGTAAAAGCCGTCGGGCCGCTCCACCACGGGGGGCGTTTCGTCCAGCGCGTCGGGCGGTTGCGCAGGTACCCAAGGGGCGGATTCGGGGCCGCCGCGCTGGGCGCGGGCTCTGGCTTGGTACTTGTACTTAGCTTTCATGATGGCGTGTGGTGCGCGGGCTTGCGAGAGCGCCGGTGGCGCAGTGCCTCAGACGCGGGGCAAGGGCCGCCGGGACGAGGGTTTTTGGGTACATCGCAATCACCTTGCGCAGCCGATCAAAACGAGGACCTGCTGTGGGCTGCTCAGAACAGGTCGGCGCATTGTTAATGCCGTGGCAGCGCGCCGGTGTGCGCCACATCATGGCCGCCACACCAAGGGCGAAATAAATTGCCCCTTCGTTCCCGCACCAATCGTCCACCTGCCTCTCGCTCAAGGAACTATTCGTGAAGCCCGATACGCAACTTCAGAGCGACGTGAGCTCAGAGCTGGCCTGAGGCCCTCCTTTCATCCCGCCTCGGTGGAGGTGATGGTCCAGGACGGCATTGCTACCGTGTCCGGGCAGCCGCAGCCACCACCACGCGCGGCGTGTCCCAAATAGTAAACCGCCTGTTGATCCGCACCTGACACTCCACACACCGAACCACCGCAGTCTCAGCCCCCTGCCCCACCCCGCGCGGCGGTGGCTGCTTATCCGGGCAGTGGGGGTTGCGGCGCGCCGTTCATGGAGCGTGCCCCGGCAGGTAGATGGCGCGCGGAAACTCGCCTGTTTGCCCGGTAGGTCCAGCGTGCCCGTTGGACATGGTGCGCACGTTTTCCCGCGCCAGGCCGCTGCGCAACGCGCCAGCGAGTGCTTCAAACTCACCGGCAATGGCCTCAAACAAGTCATCTGACGACACCAGCCCCACCAAAGATCCGTCCGGCCTGACCACCAGCAAACGGCGCACTCCGGCATTGCGCATGGCTTGCACTGCGTCGCCCACCGAAGCAGTGGCAACAATGCCCACCAGCTCGGTGCTGCAAAGGCTGCCAATGGTTTGACCGTCCACCGGCGCACCGGTTGCGAGCAGGTTGATCACCAAATCCCGGTCGGTGATAACGCCCATGGCGCGTCCACCATCTCCAGGATCGGTCACCACCAGCGAACCCACATGGTGGGTGCGCATGGCCAAAGCCGCTTCGCGCACCGATGCCTGGGCACCCACCGAAATAACCTCGCGCCGACACAGTTTAGAAATATCCATCGCTAGCCTCCAAAAACTGCCTGCGCACCGCGCGTGCAAGCCATTGCAACACTTTAGCCATGGGGCCTGGGCAAACCGTGATGCAGGTCAAGTGGCGCACAGAGCTGCGAGCTCAGCCCCAGCACCCTGTGGCACAGCTTGATCTGATGTACTTTGCTGATGTACATCAGGTCCCCCCATGCCCACCAAGGCCAATATGACAGTCATATGAAAGGCATCTCCATGGCAACCCATTTGCTGCGCATCCTCCGAGAAGAGCACCAGTCCTTGAACGTGATGCTTGACGCGCTTCAGATGGTGGTGCGGCGCGGCCCAGGGCTTGCGCCACAGCGGTTCTTCGACATCGTGCGCACCATGCTGGTTTACGTCAAGGAGTTTTCTGAACACGTGCATTACCCCAAAGAAAGCCAGCTGGTGTTTCCGGGCGTGCTGCGCGCGGCGCGTGACACGCAAGGTGCCATCACGGGGCTGGAAGAGGCGCACCGCCTAAGTGTGATGGAACTTGGCGTGCTGCAATCGCTGCTGGTGGACTGGCAGCAGGGAGGGCCAGCGCAGCGCAAGGGGTTTGAGCGCGCCGCACACCGGTTTTGCGCCGATTACCGCGCGCAGATCCGCGTTGTCGAAGTCGCCATCATTCCGGTTGCTGAACAGTTGATCAGCGACGCACAATGGGACACCCTAGCGCAGCGCTACCAGACCGCCCAAAACCATAGCAAAAGTCTATCAAGCAAAAACAGCGGCTACCGGGCAATTTACGCGCCCATCGCGCTGTGGTTAGCGCGCATTCTTTCCCCCACTGCGCTGGTGCAAAAGTAGGGGCGGCTGACGCACAATCGGGTGTTGTACCGCGCCCTGCTTGTCGCTAGCGGCAAGCCCTTCGCCCATGCCCATTGCTGCGCCCGCTGTTTCTGCCGCCCGTCCACTGCATTGGAGCGTTCTGCTGTTGGGCGGCGCATTCGCCGTACCCTTGCTTTGGAGTTTGCTGGCCTCGGTAGATGCAGGCACCGACGCGCGCGCCTGGGCCGCGCTCGCCGCGCAGACCGAGACCGCACCGGCCCTGTGGATGAGCACTTGCACCGGGGTAGCCGCCACCGCCCTCGCTTGGTCGGGTTGCGCGCTGCTGCTGTCCTTGTTCTCTCACTCCGGCCCGTGGGAGCGCTTGCTGCGGCCATTGCCCGCCATGCTGGCGATGCCGCATGCGGCCTTTGCGGTGGGCTTTGTGCTGCTGATGGCACCCGCGGGATGGGTGATGCGTGGGGGTGTAGCGCTGCTGGCGCCATTCAACAGCCTGCTGGGCCTGGCCTTGGATGCGCCACCGCCTTGGCCCACCACGCAAGATCCTTGGGGTATGGGGCTGATCGCGGTATTGGCGCTTAAAGAAATACCGTTTTTGCTGTGGTCCGCGGCTGCACAACTGCAGCAGCCTGATCTGGCGCGGCGCCTGACACAAGAGCTTCAGGTCGCGCAAAGCCTGGGCTACCACCCGCACAGCGCCTGGTGGCGCGTGGTCTGGCCGCAGCTTGTCGGGCGGTTGCGGGCACCGCTTCTGGCGGTGCTGGTGTTCAACCTGACCGTGGTCGATGTGGCGATTCTGGCAGGGCCCACGACGCCGCCCACCTTGTCGGTTTTGGCTTGGCAGTGGCTACAAGACGCTGACGCGGCGCGTAACGCTATGGGAGCGGCTGCGGCTTGGGCTTTGGCGGGCTTGGCCCTTGGTATTGCAATGGCGGGGGCGATGGTGCGGCATGGCGCACGCCGCTGGAGGGTACGGCGCCAGACGCGTGGCGTACCGCTACCCCTGCCGCGCTCCGACGCGACTAGCCTCAGAAAGATAGGGCAGTGCTGCGCCCCTTGGGGCTGGCAAGGTGCACAGAGCTGGGGCACCGCTGCCGTGGCTGCCGTGCTACCCGCAGCCTATGGTGCTGTCGCGCTGGCGCTGGCGCTGGGCAGCGTGATCGGCGTTTGGCCATTTCCTGCGCTCTGGCCGCAAGACTGGACTTGGCAGGCCTGGCAACCAGTGGTTGCGAGCGCCGCGCTGGTAGGCACCACGCTGGCGCTGGGGTTGGGTAGCGCTGGTGCCGCGCTGCTTTGGACCGTGGCCTGGTTGGAGTGCGCGCCAGCGCACTGGCAGCGCCGGACGCAAAACCTGTGGTACTTGCCACTGCTAGTGCCGGTTGTGCTTTGGGCGCTGGGGCTGCACCGCTTGACCCTGGACTGGGGGCTGCACGCAAGTGCGAGTGGAATGTGGCTGGCGCACACTTTGTGCGTATTGCCCTACGTCTTGCTGAGCCTGCAGGGTGCCTATGGTGGATTTGACGCGCGCCTGCAAAATGCAGCGGCCAGCCTGGGTCACAGTCGCTGGGCATTTGTCTGGCGGGTGAAATGGCCTTTGCTGCGTGCCGCACTTTGCGCGAGTTTCGCGGTGGGCTTTGCAGTGAGCGTGGCGCAGTACCTGCCCACGCTGTACGTGGGTGCGGGGCGCTTTACCACCGTCACTACCGAGGCGGTGGCGCTGGCCTCGGGCGGGGCGCGCTCGCTGCTGGCCGCGTTTGCCGCGCTGCTGTGCTTGTTGCCGGCGCTGGTGTTTGGTTGGGCCGCGTGGCTGGGGCGACCGCGCCAATTTTGAAATCGACTTCGCCAGCGATCCGCCAGTCATGCGCGCGCAGCGCGGTGCCTGTAACGCCTGCAGTAGCATTACACGGCCTATGCCCACCGAACACCCCAACATCCTGCTTCAGATGCGCGTCCACAGCCTGCGCACCCCCCGCGCCACACTGGTGCGTGACCTGGCTTTGGACGTGCCGGCGGGCGCGGTGCACACGGTAATGGGCGCCAGTGGCTCGGGCAAATCGACCCTCTTGGCTGCCGTGTGCGGCACGCTGGAGGCCGGACTGCGCTTTGAAGGTACGGTGCAACTGGGCGGCCAGCGCATCGACACATTGCCCACACACCGACGCCGGGTGGGGCTGCTGCTGCAAGACGATTTGTTGTTTGCCCACCTTAATGTGTTGGAAAACCTGCTGTTTGCAGTGCCCGCAGGCCCCAAGCCAGTGCGCTTAGCACAGGCGCACGCAGCGCTGGCCGAGGTGGAACTGCAAGACTTTGCCTTTGCCAACCCGGCCACGCTGTCGGGCGGTCAGCGCGCGCGGGTGGCTTTGGCGCGTGCGCTGCTGGCGCAGCCGCTGGCCTTGATGCTGGACGAGCCCTTTGCCAAGCTGGACGCTGCGCTGCGCCAGCGCATGCGCGATCTGGTCTTTGGTGCGGTGGCCCTGCGCGGCGTTGCTGCGATATTGGTCACCCACGACGCGGCAGACGTAGCCGACCCCGCGCGGCTGACGCGGCTGCCGTAAGTCCGCAGCGCCCGCCCCCTCACAATCTGTCCATGTTGGATCGCCTCGCCCTTCGCCTCACCCGCCCGGTCGTCATGGCCTTGGCGCGTCCACTGGCCCGCGCGGGCGTCAGCGCCAATGCACTCACTTGGACCGGTTTTGCGATCGGTCTGCTGGCGGCGGGTTTGATCAGCCAAGGCGCTTTTCTGGGCGGTTTGCTTGCCATTGGTGTCTCCCGCCTGTGCGATGCCTTGGACGGCGCTGTGGCGCGCCAGACGCGGGCCACCGACCTGGGCGGTTTTTTGGACATCTCCCTGGACTTTGTGTTTTACGCCAGCATTCC
>JARXAU010000236.1 GCA_029865675.1 Rhodoferax sp. | reverse complement strand
GGCCAGTGCGCCGGCGTCGTCGTTGCTGTAGGACTTGAGCACGGTTTCTTTGCCGTCCTTGCTCACGCCCACCATGTTCATTTTTTTGCCGTCCGGACTCGGTACCGCCTTGACCTCCACGCCCGACATCGTGCCGGCGTTGGTCTTGGTGCCAATCGCGGCCAGCCCAGCAAAGGTGTTGCCGCCGGCTCGCTCAATTTCCTCGTCTACTGCGCGATTGCTGAGTTCGTCCGTGTGCTTGCGCTCGGCGTCGGACAGCTGAAAGTCAGCCAGCTTGGCCTGCCTGGCACTGGCTTGCAGGGCCATGGCCTCATTCACCTTGCCGTGCTTGTTGAGCGTGTCCACCTGGCGCTGCAGGCGAGCGTCGCTGGTGTTGGCCTTGTCGGCAACGTCCTTAGCCTCTTTCTCGGTGCCATAGCGCGCGGCGCCCACACGGTACTGGCCCACGGCGGGCATGTCATTGCCCTCGTCGTCCTTGGTCACATCGGTGGCCGTCATGTTCTCTACGGCTTGAGGGGCGGCGGCGCCCTTCATATCAGCCTTGAGCGCTTGGCTTTCCTCGTCGTCGCGTCGCTCGCGGTCGGCGCGGTCCAACACGATCTTGTCCATGCGATCCTGCCGCTCTTGGTCGCGCTCTTTGTCCTTGCGCTGCAAATAGCCGGTACCCATGCCGGCCACGAATGCTGCTAACCCGCTCATGCTGCTACTCCCTGTTTCTTGGCAAGCTGCGTCACGCGCTTGTCCAGCGCTTGAATCGCGGCCATCGTGATGCCGTTCATGGAAATGAGGTCGATCTGTTTGCCGCCTGGGGCCACTTCATCGCCCATGCTGGCCTGTACGTCCTGCGCCATCGGGCCCACGTGGGTGCCACCATCGGCTGCGCCGGGCTTGTACCGCCACTTGGCCACGGGCGTGTCTTTCACCGCCTGCAGCGCGTCCTCTGGCTCGGTAGGCACGATGTCCTGTTTCATGTCCTCGTCAGACATCGCCATGATTCCGGTCTTGATGAGGCTGGAGCCCGCGGTAGATCCGGCAAACTGGCCGGCGATACCACCCAGCGCACCCAATGCTGAATTGGTGCCGCTTTGGTTGGCGTTGTTGGTTGCCAGCTGCGCCTGGTGCTGCTGAACCAGCAAGTTACCCGCGGAGCTGTTGCCTTGGATGGCCGTACCAAAGCCGGTACCCATCGTCGCAGCGGCGGCATTGGATACCTGTGTCGGACTGATGGCCGAATTCAGCGCGGATTGACCCGCCTGAATGGCCGAAGATGCTTGTGCGGTCTGGTTGGTCGCCAAGTTGCGGCCCAAGCTGGCGGCGTCCATCTTCTTGGCGGCGCCCATAGTCTCAGTGTCGATGATGGCCTTATTGCCGGCTGCAGCCTTGGCGGCGGCGCCGTTCACATCCATCAAGCCCTGCGAGGCAATGAAGTTACCGGATGTCGGGTCTACCCCGCGGGCGGCAGCTTCGCGCAAGGCCTGCTCTTTGGCGGCACTCAGCTGGGTGTCCACACCGGCCATGGCGGCCGATACGTTTTGCGCGCGACGCTCGGGCGTGTCATAGGCTTTGGCATCGTCCACAATGGACTGCTCCAGCGGCTTGAACGTCTTTTTGTAGTAGTCGTTGGTTTCGGTGGCAATGCCAAGCTGCTGATTTTTCAGCGCAAGGTCGGCGGTGCTGTTTTGCTGCGCAACTCTAGTAGCAAGCGCGCGGTCCTCGGCGCCATCGGCGTACTGCTGCTTGTACCAATCGAGCGCTTCCTTTGAAATCTCAGCATTGCGCAAGGCAGCGCGGCCAATTTCAGGATCTGGTGCGGGAGCGCCACCACCACCGCCGGTATCAAGGCTGCAAGTCAAAAAGGCGCGCGGAAAGATCAGCGCGAACAGAGTTTTAAGCATGGTGATGCTCCTTGGAGTAGTGCGCCCAGGTGTCGGCCTGCAACATGAGGCGAATGCGGGCGGCGTGTTGGGCGGCGTAGTCTTGGCCGCGCGTGAGGGCTACGGACATCAGCACCGCGTCTGCAATGCCGTATCGGATGGCATGGGCAATGTGCAGCTGCTCGGTGCAGCCGGATTGCTCCATCTGGTTGGCTGCGCGCCAGTTGAGGATGCCCGTGACCAACAAGGGGCGCAGCATGGCCTCGTTGGCACGGTAAAACGGATTGGCCGGCAGTGCCAGCATCGTTTTCCAGATCAGCGCATGAATGTGCTCGGCCGGTACCGGCTTGTCGCCGTCAATCAGGTCGTCGTAGATATGGGAAATGAAGCTGATGTCGCGGCAGAATTGCGCGGCGTCTGCGTTGCCTCCGAGCACTTCCAAAAGCGCTTCGTCGCTGCAAGTTTCCCAGGGCGGGATTGCAGTTTCGGCAGGGGTAGACACCATCGGAAAAATCCCATGTTGGCCCCTGCGTCAATACTAATTCAGGATGGTGATAAAAGCCACTACCGGCCGGCCCGTGCAATCAGTACATTCAGGGTAGCAATGACTTCCTGGAGGCTGGCAGTTGGCGGCAAGGGCTGCAAGGCTGTCGAGTTGCGCTGCTGGCCGGTGAGCGTGTCGAGGGTTTGCTTCACCGACTCGGCAAAAAGGTCTATTTTTCGGTCGCCGGTATTCAGTGCGGGGATTGCGGTACTCATATTTGCAAGTTCTCCAGCTCTTTCATGGTGCTTGCCACGGCCATGCCAAAGACCGGGATTTTGAATTCCAGCGTAAGGGTGTAATTGGACTTTTTGAATCCGGAGGGAAGTCGAAAGGCCTCCCCGTTTTGAACCAGTTGGCTGTGCAGCACTTGCTCACCGCTTTTGAGTAAAAAGCGCACAAAGTTAGCGGTTGTGTTGGGGTTGGGCGCGAGCAAACTGCCGTTGATTTCCAGCGCATTCAAGGCGCTCATGCCAAGCTCGGCGCCAATCGGCGTTTTGCTATTGAGCAGTGCCTGATTGGCAGCGAGGTAAGCGGCATCTACTGGCGTGACCTGACTGAAATCAGCCTTTACCTTTGCCGCTCCTAAATTTATAGCATGACCCAAAGCATACTCGCGGCTCTCCCACTCCCCCATTGCCCGATTCTGATTGTTGGAGTCGAGCGAAAAAATCCGGTTTCCGGAGGCTGCGTACAAAACTCCGTCGAACGGATTGG
Organism: Rhodoferax sp.; assembly: GCA_029865675.1. Taxonomy (GTDB): domain Bacteria; phylum Pseudomonadota; class Gammaproteobacteria; order Burkholderiales; family Burkholderiaceae_C; genus Allorhodoferax. The sequence goes on along the minus strand of JARXAU010000236.1, from coordinate 2,609 downwards.
CATACAGGGCCGAAAAGTCGCCGGTAAGCCTGCACACACTGTCGGGCTCTTTCACATCGAGCGCAAAAATTCCGCGGGTTTCGCCGGCGCCCTTGATGGCGTAGTAGGTCTGGTCGTGATACGCAGCCACAAAAGTGCCCGGTTCTTCGGCCTCCCATTCGTTCAGCCGATACAGCTTCTCGGTAAAGTTGACAGCATCGCTCGGGGTGATGAGGTATAGGCCGTCATGGCTAGGGTACATGGCGCCTGCGCCAATATCCACCACACCCCGGGCATTGATGCAGGGCGCGTAGGTTTCCATGCGGGTAAGGCTTGCCGCTTCTGGAATAGAAGCCGTGGCCACATACGGGTTTGTGTCCGTCAGCACGATGACGGCATTGCCGGCCGGAATGAGCGTCACGCCCAGCGCGGCAAAGGAATAGCGGTTGCTGGTGGGCCAAGAGTGCGGTTTGTACTGCTCGGACAGGCAAAGCTCGTTGCCATTCAGGCCCGCCAGCGCGCCGTTTGCCAGCGCGACAATTGAGGTCATACGCTTGGGCGGGGTTCGCACGTTCAGGCTAGTGATGGCGGCGCCTGGCGCGGGAATGGTGTCTGAATAGCCGGCATTGGTCGCATCGATTTCGGCCACAAACTTGTAATCAGTGCCAGTACCCACGGTGCGGTAGATCCGGCGCTTCATGCTGGTGGTGTTGTGCCTTGCCTGGCGGGCCCACGTGCCGGCGCCTGCGGTACCAGTGGCCGATAGGGTCAAGGTCACGGTGTTGGTGCCGGCATTCACGCTCTCCAGCGTGTGTGTGGCATTCAGCCCAGCAATTCCGGCTGTGCCTGCAATTGTCAAGCGCTCGCCGGCCTCAATTCCATACACCGTATTGAGCACTACGCTACAGGTGCTGCCTGACATTGAGGCTGATGTCACGGTACCGGTGTTGGCGGGCGGGGCCTTGAAGCCGGCAAAGTCCCAACTGCCGTTTACAAAGCCAGTCAGCACAATGGCCGGACTTGGTCCGGATTCCTCGCCGTACTGCGTGACAAAGGTTTGGACATACGCCCGCACCTCAGTAGCTCCAGATCCACCGGTAACGGTCAATCCTGCGCCTGCATCCGGTGGAGTCACACCCAGCACATAAAAGGCAAATGGATACAAGCCGGGGCCCTGAATGGCGTCCGCATAGGTGCTCATGCGGGGCTCGCCGTCGCCGGTGTAATAGAACCGGCCCAGCACATCATTGGCGGCTGGTGATCGGGCTACGCTTACCGGAACTCCAAAGACAAGCCACCGGTAATCCGAGTCTTTCCGGTACCGGTACATGGTCTGGATGCTTGAGGCAATCAGCGAATTGTGCGCGACAGTTGGACCCTTGATGACATCCAAGCGCCCGGAATACAGCTTTGTATTCTTGGCTTTCTTGGCGAAATTGCCATTGAGCAGGCGGCTTTCGGTGCGGGGTACCTCGCCCCGAAAAGCGTTAATCGCGATTGCTGTCATGGCTTACCTATGGTTTGTACACGCGGTTCCCGGACTTGGGCGGGGTACGTTGCAAGTGCGCCCAGGTGGGGGTTGCACTGGGGTGTTCCATCCACAAGCCGTATTTCTCCAGCTTGTCGAGGTTTGCCATGCACCACTCTTTGAAGCTCTTGCTCGGGTCGAACAGGTCAATGCCGTTGCCCTTCTTGTGCGTCGATAGTTGAGCGCCAATTGCAGTGCCTAGCGGCCGGAATCCGCCAAGGCCGGACCCTGAGATTTGGCTTGTCGTGGCCGGATTGCGCCGGACCACAACACCATCATTCTCGGCATCCACCAGTAGAAGGTTGATACGCTTGAGCAGATCCTCGGCGTTCGCCCGGTGCTCGGGTGTCCAATCGGGATGCTTGATGTGTGGACCGGCGTATTGAGCCAAGGTAATCATGTGCCTACCCTCCAAAATCCTGTCGTGCGTCTCGTATCAGTTCGCCCAGGTCTTTGCCCTGTCGCTTTTCGAGCCAAGTGAATGCAGCGCGCACAATGGCCCAGCCCGGAAGGCCGGCGGCAAACACCAAGCCCAGCACGGCGACCAAGCCGACTGGCGTATCCATCCATGCCTGCAGCCCAAAATAGGTAATCAGGGCGGCACCTCCACCAATCGAGCCCATGACGGTGCAAATTAGCCCTACCGCCCACTCGCGCGCACTGCGCGGCTGGGTCATCAACATGACAACCACAGCAGCCAAGCCGGCGACACCAGCGGCCATACCAGCCGCACCCCCCATTGCGTTGAAAGCGGCATATCCGGCCGCGCCGGTAGATGATGTAGGTTCAGCCATAAATTGCTTCTTTTCCATAGTAGGCAGACAGATCGATGTGCTTCTTGTTTGGGCCCGACTCATTGATCCCTCTGGATATATAGACAGCCCAATGCAAGCGCGGATGCTCCATTTCATTCACGATGCGCTGCAGCGAGTGCGATACGGTCAGTTCGCGCCACCTCGGCCAGCCAAAAATGAGTACGAATGTGGTGCGAGCCACGATGATGTCCAGCACGGCGCCGGCCGCTGCAGCCAATAAAAAGCCTGGCGCGCGCCGCCCACCATCAACGCATTGCAAGGCCGGCCGTAAAAGCAGGCCAAGCAAC
>JARXAU010000233.1 GCA_029865675.1 Rhodoferax sp. | reverse complement strand
GTGTGGCCCAGGTCGTGGGCCAGGGCGATGGCTTCGACCAGGTCTTCGTTGAGGTGCATCGAGCGCGCCATGGAGCGCCCCAGCTGCGCGACCTCCAGCGAATGTGTCAACCGGGTGCGAAACAAATCGCCCTCATGGTTCAAAAAAACCTGGGTTTTGTAGACCAGGCGTCTAAACGCGGTGCAATGCACGATGCGGTCCCGGTCGCGCTGGAAGTCAGTACGCGTGGGCGCCGGGCTTTGGGCAAAGCGCCGCCCGCGCGTGCGCGCCGGGTCGCTAGCGTAGGGTGCGAGCATCAGGCGCCGGCGCAACAGGCGTCTATCACCTGGCGCACCAGCGCCTCGGGGGCGCCGCGCACGCAAGCCCGGCCCGGGCCGTCAATCAGCACAAAACGGATGGCGCCGCCCTCGGCTTTTTTGTCCACCTGCATCAGCTCCAAGTAGCGCCCGGCGTTGTCTTGCGCGTCCAGCACCGGCCCCACCTTGGGCAAGCCCGCCGCATCAATCAGGCGCGTTAACCGCGCCACAAACGCCGCATCTACCAGCCCCAGGCTGTGCGAGAGTTGCGCCGCCATCACCATGCCGCAACCCACCGCCTCGCCGTGCAGCCATTGGCCGTAGCCCAAACCGGCCTCAATGGCGTGGCCAAAGGTGTGGCCAAAATTGAGGATGGCGCGCAAGCCGCCTTCGCGCTCATCTTGCGACACCACATGGGCCTTAATCTCGCAGCTGCGCCGTACCGCATGGGCCAGCGCGGGCACGTCGCAGGCGCGCAGGGCGTCCAAGTGGGCCTCCATCCAGTCCAAAAACGCCATATCGGCAATCGGCCCGTACTTGATAATTTCGGCCAAACCCGCGCTCACTTCGCGCACGGGCAGGGTTTTGAGCGTGGCCAGGTCACACACCACCAACTGCGGTTGGTAAAAAGCGCCCACCATGTTCTTGCCCAGCGGGTGGTTGATGCCCGTCTTGCCACCCACCGACGAATCCACCTGCGCCAGCAAGGTGGTGGGCACTTGCACGAAGGGCACGCCGCGCATGTAGCTGGCCGCCGCAAAGCCAGTCATGTCCCCCACCACGCCGCCGCCCAGGGCGAACAGCACAGTTTTTCGGTCACAGCCGTTCTCTAAGAGCGCGTCAAAAACAAGGTTCAACGTCTGCCAGGTTTTGAACTCTTCGCCGTCGGGCAACACCACCAAATGCACCGCCTTGTAATACGGCGCCAAGGACGCCTGCAAAACCGCCGCATACAGAGGCGCCACGGTGGTGTTGCTCACCACCAATGCAGCAGCGGCTTTGGGCAAACCGGCAAAAGTGGCGGCGTGACCCAAAAGGTCGGCGCCAATGGCGATGGTGTAGCTGCGGTCTTGCAGGTCAATAGACACTGCCTGCGTGGTGGGTATAGCGCTCATGCCCCCGAGTTTAGAGGCGCACCGGGGTTGAGTTCGAGCTGCATCACGATCATATTGACCAATGTGGCCACCGAGGGGCGCCCGGTCTCCACCACAAAGTGGGCGGTTTGGCGGTACAGCGGGTCGCGCGCGGCAAACAGTTCACGCAGCTTCGCCATAGGGTCGGCCACTTGCAAGAGCGGCCGGTTAGTGTCGTGGCGCAGGCGGCGGATCAGCTCTTCGGGGTGCGATTTGAGGTATATCACCCGGCCCCGGGCCCGCAAGCGCTCCCGGTTGACCGCCAGCAGCACCGCCCCGCCGCCTGTGGACAAGACCCCAGAGCCCTGGGCGCTGAGTTGGTCAATGACCTCCGACTCCATCTCCCGAAACCGCGCCTCGCCCTCGCGCTCAAAAAATTCGCGTATCGGGCAACCCAGGCGCGCTTCAATCGCATGATCGGAATCGACGAACGGAAGCTGCAAGCGCCGGGCCAGCTGGCGGCCCACGGTGGATTTACCGGAGCCTGGGAGGCCTATGAGGGAGATCATGATCATTGAAAGCGAATGTTGATCAATCTCACCCAGCGAAAAACACACGAGGGAACGCTCATGCCTACGGCACCGTGACTTCATAGCTAAGGGCCACGCCGTTGAAATCCTGAACAACAATAGTGGCTACCCCCGACTTAATCGCTTTGACTTTGAAAAAGTAACTACTCGCCTTAGTTGCACTGTCAACCGTCGAAGTAACGGATGCAGTGGCGGTAGATTCATCGCTACTGGTCGCAGTATATTTTGTTACTCCCCCACTGATAGCATATTCCGTACTACTTGCTCCGGCCGCGAGCGAAATTGAAAGAGGCGCAACAGTTGAAAAATTCGCAGAAGGTATGACAAAGGTCTTGTATGTAGCAACCTCTTGGGGTGTGGTTATGGTGACCAATAATGAGTCTCCAGCGGCACACCCGCTCAAAGAAAGTGTGTGATATGAACCCAACTGGGCCTTTACATCCCTGCGAGGGCTAATGTTGTCGACCTTTTCAGGAACGGTTGACGTAACAGCGCAGGATGAAGTTCCTAGATTTTTCGCTGCTATGCTTGTTTGATACGGCAGGGGGTTGTATCCTGCTGCAGTATCGTTAAGTCTAAAACGAATTACTTCAGGATCAACAGCTATATCGTTAAAATATGCATCGCTTCCTGACATTAATAATACCAATTGATACCTAACCGTAGTGGTTGCCGAATCAGTACAGGTATTAGCACGGGCGGATGCCGGGCGCCCAGCGCCAGTACAAGCCCCGACTCCCCCGCGAGATAATACAAACTCTCCAGCATCCCAGGTTCCATTCTCGTTATCATCACGGAATGCGTCTCCCATGTTTTCCAAGGTATCACCAACGGTGTAGCTATTACTGCCATCGTTATCAACAAACGTTTTTAGACCTTCTGTATAAGCCAACACGGATACGCGCCCATTTTCGCTTTTGGGTTTTTGGCTAGAAAACGTGGTTTCGCATCCGGCAATACCTTTATCATCTAGAGTAATGGTGCAGCTACTCCCGACTTGACCACCACTAGCTGTAAAATTAACAATCGTGCCGACCGGAACGGCAGTACTTTGGCGGTCAGCGAGCCTTACTCCCAGGCTAGTCGTTATCCCATCCCAATCCCCGCCTTCGATATTGAAGACGGTGGCAGCCATACTAAAGCGGTCTTGAGACGGCGGTCCAGATTGAACCGTTAAATTACTGGAATACGCATACACCTTGGTGTCGCCTGTTAAAGCGGCCAGTACTTTTACTGGGCCAGGCTTGGTACCCGCAAACGCAGTGAACTGAACCATACCAGTAGAGTCGCTGGTTAATGGTATCGGATCCTTGTTGCCAGCCCTACCAAGACCGACCTCACCAGGGTTCTCTACTAGCGAGATTGTGACGTTTGCCCCGGAAAACGGAGCGCCTGAGGCAGTCAGAACCTTGAATTTTAAGATGGACTGTGACGTCGCACCTGAACCAGTAACGAATATTTGTACGGGAGCGGCAGAAACGAAATTGATTGCAGTGGCATCGGGTGCGGAAACATTCAACGAAGATTTTTTCGACACTCCTGATGCGGTAACGGTAACGTAAGTGGTTCCACTGCAAGAAGTACCATCTGTTTTCACCGCCGAATAAGTTGAACTAGCGTTGCCCGTACCATCCGTTGTTGGAATATTTGGGGTCACAGAACCACAATCTGCAGTAAAAGTAATTGGTATTCCACTTGCCGCATTACCGTTTGCAGTTGCCTTTATCTGAACCGACGTATTTCCACTGGCCGCCAGCTGTACGCTTCCAAAAATAATATCCCCAAAAGTTACCGTGCTACCGGAAATATCAAAATCCACTGTGGAAGTAATCGCGTCTGCCGTGGCTGACACCCTTGCAGCACCAAATGTACCTGCTGTGGCCGGGCTCACATCGATATAAGCGACTCCGCTTGAATTGGTGGTCCTAAATAGTGGAGAAAGCACCACAGCAGAGCCGTTAGTAGTAGCAGAAAAACTGACCAACTTACCGGCAATCGCAGCGCCAGAGGCGGTTTTATAAGTTGCTTTAATGCGCTGTCCACCGCCAAAGACAATACTGGTAAGCACAGCGTCCGATGAATCAACTACTGCAAGCGTCAAAGTGTTCACGCCAGACGTCCCTGCCCCCGAACCGGTAGTACTTGCGTCGTTGTTAGTGCTGCTTGCATCCCCCCCACCGCCACCACAAGCCACCAATAGCGCGGTAAACAAACCAAGCAAAAAGTACTTCATTATTTTCATCACCTACTCCCTGTGTATCAACAGCCTTACCGCACCACCGCCCGCTCTGACACCAGCTTAGGCGTAATGAATATGAGCATTTCTTTTTTGGCTGTTGTGCGCGATTTGTTTCTGAACAAATAACCGGCCACCGGCAGATCGCCAAAGAACGGCACTTTGTTCTCGTTCTCTTGTTCTTCCATCGTAAAAATACCGCCGATAACCACCGTGCCCCCGTTTTCCACCAAAACCTGGGTTTTTACCCGCTTGGTGTTGATAGCGATACCTGCACTCGTGGAAGCACCCACGCTATCTTTGTTGACCTCAAGGTCCAGGTTTACGTTGCCGTCAGGGGTGATTTGAGGCGTCACTTCAAGCCGCAGCGTGGCTTTTTTGAACGCAATGGACGTAGCGCCGCTGCTGGTGGCCACTTGATAGGGAATTTCAACCCCCTGCTCTATGACCGCCTTGGCCTGGTCAGCGGTGATCACCCGAGGGCTAGACACCACTTTCCCCTTGCCATCCGACTCAATGGCCGAAATCTCCAAGGCCATGATGCGGTTAGAGGCTGCGCTGAACAAGGATATGCCCAGTGTTGCCACATTGGTGATGCCGCTGGAGGCAGGCAGGTTGACAAAGTTGGAGGTCACGTCATTGGTGCCACCCAAGCCGCTCGCCCCCACGGCATTGGCGTAGCTGGTGCCGAAGGCCACGCGGTTTTCCCCGCTCACTTGGTAGCCGCCATCGCCTCCTTTGGAGGCCCGCACATCGGCGCCGCCGAGCTTGACGCCAAGTGATTTACCAAAGCTGTCGTCCGCCTCAACAATGCGCGCCTCAATGACCACTTGCCGAACAGACACATCGATCTTGGCGATCAGTTGGGCCACCTGCTCGAGTTTGCTAGCAATGTCGGTGACGAACAGTTGGTTGGTGCGTACTTCTGCAATGGCACTGCCCCTTGAGCTCAAAATCCGCGCGCTGCCGCCCGTGCCAGCGCCGCCTCCAGCGCCAGCGCTGGGCGCGGCGGTTGCTGTCCCTCCTGCGGTTAGTTGTGGGGCAATGTCTGCGGCCTTGGCGTAATTGATTTGAAAGGATTGGGTACGCAAGGGTTCGAGGTTTTCGGACGAAATCACCGACTCGAATTCGAGCTTTTCTTTGGCTGCTATTTCCCCTTGGGGGGCGATCCACAGCACTCTGCCATTTTTGCGTACGCCCAGCCCCTTGCTTTGCAAAATGATATCCAGGGCCTGGTCCCACGGAACATCTTGCAAGCGCAAAGTGACACTGCCCGAGACGGAATCCGACGTGACGACGTTAAACCCTGTGAAGTCTGCAATCACTTGCAGCACCTGGCGCACCTCGATACTTTGGAAATTAAGCGACAAGCGTTGGCCGTTGTAGCCCGCGCCCGGAGTCAGCTTCTTCGGATCTATGGCAATCGGCTTGACCTCAACCACCAGCTCCGACTCAGTTTGGTAAGAGGTGTGCTCCCAGTCGCCCTGGGGGGCAATCACCATGCGCACTCGATCGCCCAAATCGGTGGTTGTGATGGTTTGTATGGGTGTGCCAAAGTCTTTGACGTCCAGACGTCGGCGCAGCCGCTCGGGCAGGCTCGCATTAGAAAGCTCCACGACCAGATTGCCGCCGATTTGCTTGATGTCCGCGCTCACGGTTTCATTCGGCAGGCCCACGCGCAGGCGCCCCGCGCCCTCGTTGCCTCTGCGGAAGTCAATGTCGCCCAAAGCCTCAGCATTGCGCCGCACCGCGCGGCCGCGGTTGGGCGTTTCCACCGGGATCGCAGCGCTGAGCCCCGGTTCTAACGAAACCACCAAGGCACCCGCGACAATCTGCAGCGAATACGATGCGGGCCGCTTCAAGCTGAGCATGACGCGGCTGCGATCTTCAGCCGGGACAATGCTCGCGGACTGCACGGTTGCCTGACCGATGTCGACGTTTGATCGCCCCATGCCCCCGGTCATGCCAGGAAAGTCCAAAGCAATGCGGGCCGGGTTTTGGGTCGCAAAACTGGTGGGCAAAGTGGTCAGGGGCTTGGAAAACTCAATTCGTACGATGTCCGTGTCACCTTGCACAGAACCGCTCACCGCCACGATGGCATTTTGGGCCAACGCAAGGCAACTTCCCCCCATCAGCCAAGCCATCCAAACCGCCCGAGCACCCGCCAAGGTGGCCCGTAATACTGTCTTCATTTGGACTTCTCCTGCAATTTGAGCGTGGTTCGGCGCGCCACCCAGTCGCCAATGTCGTCCTGGACGATTTCGCGCAGGGTGATTTGGGTTTCCTCCACCTTGGTGATTTTTCCAAAGTTTTGCCCGAGGTAGTTGCCAGCGCGTACTTGGTGCAACTTGCCGTCCACGCGGACGAGAGCTATGGTGCGGTCCGGTTTAGACAACACACCGACCAACGTCATCGTCTCCAGCGCAAACTCTTCCAAAGGCTCTTTGGTGCGCGCTAGCTCGGGCGTTGCCAATGTAGGCTTGGCGTTTCTGGCTAACACCAGAAGCGATTTTGCAAACAAGAGGCGGTTAAAGGGATCCCGCATCTCCTCTTGGTCATAGGTGACCGCCTCAAAAGGTTTGGGCGCGGGCAGCGGCTTGGGGACTGGGCGCTGTGTCGCGCGCTCGGTCTCAATAAAAGCGCGCAACTCTCCCTCGGAGGAGTTACCGCAGGCCGTCAACACGGCCGCGCACAGAGCAAGCTGCGGCAGCAAGTAAAGAATTCCACGAAGACTCATTTCTTAGTCTCCGCTGCGGACTTGCTCTGGGCGGCGACTTCGTCCGCGTCCAGGTAGCGGTAGGTTTTAATCGTGGCGTCGAACACCATGCTGGTATCGGTCTTGGTCGCGATGCTGATGTTGCCCAGTGTGGCGATGCGCGGCAGAAACGCCACGTCGGACGCAAAGCGGCCAAAGTCGTGGTAGCTGCCTGTAACGCGTACGCTGATAGGCAACTCAGCATAGTAGGGCTTCACAAGCACAGCCCCAGGCCGAAAAAGGTCAAACTGCAAGTTGCGTTTCTGCCCGGCTTGGTTAATGCTGGACAACAAAGCCGCCATTTCTGCCTTGCTGGGCAGTTGGCCCTCGAGCTGCGCCACGAAACCTTTGACTTCATCACGCTGCTTTTTCAAAAACTCGAGGTTAGCGGCTTGGGTCAGCTTGGTTTTGTATTCGGTCCTTAGTTCGATCTCCTTGGCGGCCTCAAGCTCAAGCTCCACCGCAAAGTCGCTTACCCAAAAGTACCACAGCCCAGCGGCCACCAAGCAAGCGAGTGCCAGCAGCGCCAGTGCGCGCGGCAAGACCGGCCAGTCGCCTGGTTCATTGACATCCAGCCCGGAAAACTGCATTCGCACGTTCTCCTGCAAGGCTGCAAAATCGATAGAGGTGCGTGGTTTGTTGGACATGCTGGGCAAGGTCAGGACAAATGCTTGCTTCAAAGCAACTTGGTAACTGCCAACGGGTTGGCCACCGCGCCACTGGGAGGAACTGCGGGGGTAATGGCAGGGCTTGGGTTGCGTGACAGCGTAGCCCGTATGCTGAAGTTGAATACCGGTCGCTGTTCCTTGGGCGCTAGCAGCAGGGTGCCGGCGGCAGTTTCGATCAGCTCGGGCTTGGAGAACCAGGGGCTTTTTCCGCCTAGATTTCGGAGCAACTCCGAGACCTGGTCGTTGGTTTGCGCGGAACCGCTGATCAACACGGTCTGCTCATTTTGAGCAAGCTTGGTGATTAAAACGCCGGGCGGCAGCTGCTGCACCAGTTCGGCCAGCATATGAACCGACTGGTTGCGGTCCGATTGCACGTCTTCAACCGCCCGCTGGCGCGCTTGCAACGCTTCGATTTGCGCTTGCAGGCCTTTGATGTCCTTGATTTTTTGGTCCAGGGTTTTGATCTCGCCGTCAAGCAGCGCGTTGTTGGCTCTTTGGCCCGCAATGGCTGCTTGGAACCAGCTGTAGGTCAGCAACGACATACCCAGACCCACCAGTGCCGCAAGCACCATCGAGGCGTAAAACTGATCGCGCTTTTTTTTGCGGGCCGCCTCACGGTGGGGCAACAGGTTAAGCAAAATCAATTGAAAAATCTCCGCAAAGCCAGGCCGCACGCACCCAGATAAGAGGGCGCTTCCTGCAAGACGCGAGAACGCTTGACCGAAGAACCAAGGACCATTCCTTCAAACGGATTGATGACGCTGCAAGGCACTTGGACGTGGCTCGCCACCGCTACGGCCAAACCAGGCAATAGGGCGGTGCCGCCGGCTAGGAACACTTGGTTGACCTTGTTGTACTGGGTGCTGTTGAAGAAAAACTGGAGCGCTCGCCCCAACTCCTGCACCATTCCATCAACGTAAGGACTGAGGATGCGAATCTCATAGTCGTGGGCCAGTGAGCCTTGGCATTTTTTGCCTTCGGCCTCTGCCAGCGAAAGCCCGTAGTAACTGGCAATTTTTTGGGTTAGCTGGGCGCCTCCAACGGGCTGCTCCCGCTCGTACACCAAGTCACGACCGCGCAGCACCTGCATGGTGGTGGCACTTGCGCCAAGTTTGAAAAGGACGGACAGGGTACCCGGTGTGGTCTTGGCCTGCAGATCAATCACCCGCGCCAAGGCAAGCTGCAAGGCGTAGGAGCTGACGTCCACCACCACTGGGGTCAGCCCGGCAGTCTCCAGCATGTCTTTGATGCCATCGACGCGCTCGCGGCGCGCGGCGGCGATAAAGACCTCCACCTTGCCGAACGCCTCGCTGCTTGGACCGATTTCGACGAAATCGAGGGTGACGTCTTCCAACGGGAAGGGAATGTACTGTTTCGCCTCAATTTCGACTTGGTCTTCCATTTCGCGGCTTGGTAGGCCCTCGGGAATGGTCAGTTTTTTAGTAATCACTGCCGACGATGGCAGCGCGAGCGCGACTTTTTTGGTCTTTGTGCCCGCTTGTTTGACCAGTCTGCGCAGGGCAGATGCGACCTCATCGGGCTTTTCTATCATGCCGTCAACGACACAACCTGCTTCTAATGCCTCAATGGCGCAATGCTCTAGCACGGTCTTTTCCGATGTGCCGCCCAAGCCGACTAACTTGATTCCAGACGCACTAATGTCTATGCCGAGCATGTTGTCCGGCTGTTTTCGGAAAAAGGCGCCAATATCAATCACGCATTGCCCCAAAGTAGTCTCTTTTTTCGCATTAACTTCGATTCAAAAATGTTACCAATACTATCAGCAAACACAGGCCGCAAGGCGCGCTGAAGCGCCGACTTGGCGTTCCCGTCCTAAAATTCGATATGCGTTGCCAAGTGGCACCGCCCTACTTTTTTTCTACCGTCCTTGGCGCGCGCACGCCCCCGCAAGTTTGCTTGCTAACGCCCTTTGGAAGAGCCCATGCCACAACCGTTGACGTCAAATTCCGCCCGGCTTGCCACATCAGCCTCCCGGCGCTCCGCTGGATCATGGGTACTGCGCACAATCGCGGTGGTAGTGGGCTTGGGCGTGGCGGGCTTTGCGGCCGTGCTGATTCTGGTGGCGATTAGCATGGCTTTAGCCTATCCAAATTTACCCGACATATCTGACCTAAAGGACTATCACCCGAAGTTGCCGCTGCGGGTGTATTCGGCAGAGGGCGACTTGATCGGCGAGTTTGGCGAGGAGCACCGCACACTCACGCCCATTGCCGAGATTCCCCTTGTGATGAAGAACGCAATTCTTGCGGTGGAAGACGCGCGTTTTTTCCAGCATGGGGGCATTGACTACGTGGGTATGTTGCGGGCAGCACTGGCCAACGTGGGTCGATCCAAGAGCCAAGGCGCATCTACGATCACCATGCAAGTGGCCCGCAACGTCTACTTGTCCTCAGAAAAAACTTTTACCCGCAAGATTTATGAGGTGCTCCTCACGCTCAAGCTAGAGCACACCTTGAGCAAAGACCAAATTCTCGAGATTTACATGAACCAGATTTTTCTGGGCAATCGGGCCTATGGCTTTGCAGCGGCCTGCGAAACCTACTTTAGCAAGCCTTTGAATAGCATCACCATTGCCGAGGCCGCCATGCTGGCTGGTTTGCCGAAGGCACCTTCGGCCTACAACCCGATCAAAAACCCCCGACGCGCGCGCATTCGCCAGCAATACATCATTGACCGCATGTTCGAGAACGGATTTATCAGTGCCGCAGAAGCTGAGGCAGCCAAAAAAGAAGTTTTGGACATAAAGACGGCCAATACACGCACCATGGTTCATGCGGAATATGTTGCCGAGATGGTGCGCCAAATGATGTTTGCGCAGTACGGGGCAGAAACCTACACGCGGGGTTTGGACGTGCGCACCACCTTGGTCAGTGCGCAGCAGGAAGCAGCTTACAAGGCGCTGCGCCGCGGCATCATGGACTTTGAGAGGCGACAGGTGTACCGGGGGCCCGAAAAGTTCATCGTCCTGCCCAAGGACGCCCAGGAACTCGAAGACGCGGTTGACGAAGTGCTGGATGATCACCCCGACAACGGCGATGTGCAATCCGCCGTGGTTCTGGAAGCCGACACCAAACGTGTTCGCGCCATGCGTCAGGGTGGTGAGGTGCTCTTGGTTACCGGCGAAGGCCTCAAACCTGCGCAGTCGGGCCTCTCAGACAAGGCTGCTCCCAATATTCGGCTACGCCCGGGCGCTGTTATCCGTGTGGCCAAGACGCCTAAGAACAGCTGGGAAATTACCCAATTGCCAGAGGTCGAAGGAGCATTTTTGGCGCTAGACCCGCGCGACGGCGCCATCAAGGCCTTGGTGGGCGGTTTTGACTTCAACAAAAACAAGTTCAACCACGTCACGCAGGCTTGGCGCCAGCCAGGGTCCAGTTTCAAGCCTTTTATCTACTCAGCCGCGTTGGAAAAAGGCTTTACCGCATCCACTGTGGTCAATGACGCCCCGCTGTTTTTTGACGCTGGCGTGACCGGCGGTCAGCCCTGGGAACCAAAGAATTACGACGGCACGTTTGAGGGTCCGATGACGCTACGCAAAGGCCTGGCGAAGTCGAAAAACATGATTTCTATCCAAATTTTGCAGTCCACGGGAACCCAATACGCGCAGGAATGGGTAGGTCGCTTTGGCTTCGACCCCGAAAGGCATCCCCCTTATCTGACCATGGCCCTGGGCGCCGGTTCGGTCACGCCCATGCAGATGGCGTCGGCTTATTCTGTGTTTGCCAACGGCGGTATCCGCGTGAGCCCTTGGTTAATCTCCAAGGTCAGCGAGCAGCGCGGCAAGGTGCTGGTGGAGACGCCCACGCCCGTGCTCAGCGAAGACAACCGCGCCATTGAGCCACGCAACGCCTTCATGATGACCAGTCTGCTGCAAGAGGTTACGCGTTCCGGCACGGCCGCGCGTGCACAAGCCATCCTGAAGCGACCGGACGTCTACGGCAAAACCGGCACCACCAACGACTCCATGGACGCCTGGTTCGCGGGCTACCAGCCCACCCTGGCAGCAGTCACTTGGATAGGCTACGACACGCCGCGCAAGCTTGGCGACCGCGAAACCGGTGGTGGGTTGAGCCTGCCGGTGTGGATCAGCTTCATGGAAACCGCGCTGAAAAACGTGCCCGTAATGGAACCTGAACCGCCCGAGGGCATCGTGCGCTTGAATAACGAGTGGTATTTCGAAGAGTTTGCGAAAGGCGCGGGCGTCAGTGATATCGGAGTCGGCTCCACGACAGGTGCCGCTTCGCCTCCCCCGCCGCCGCCGCCGCTGCCGCCGCAGGTCAGTGACGAGAAAAAATCAATCCTAGATCTGTTTCGCAACTGATCCAGGGTGAAAGTCCAGCGCCAAGCCAGCCTGCGCGCTGGCGTCTCGGCTCAGCGCGGCAAAGAATTCGCCTTGGCCCTTGGTGTCTTGCCAGCTCCCGTCCACCCAGCGGTAGTGGTAACCGCCCGAACGTGCGGCCAACCACACCTCTTGCAGCGGCTTTTGCAGGTTCACAATGATTTGGCTGCGGTTGGCAAAGGTCAGCGTCACCATGCCGCCTACCCGCTGGTTGTCAATGTCCACATCGCTGCGGTCGTTAAACAGGTCACATTGCGACTCCAGCGCTTGCAACAGGGATTCGGCGCGGTCCAGGAACTCAAGGTCGGTCATTACAATTTCACCATGTTGAAAATCTCACAAAAACGGCTCGCCACCGCATGGGCGCTGGCCGGGGTGCTGAATCTAGCAGGCTGTGGGCAAACCGGGCCGCTGTACCTGCCGCAAAAGCTAACCCAAGCACCAAAATTGCAATTGCCCGTGGCCCCGCAGCCCATCATCGCCCCATTGCGGGCTTCCTGAAAAACTCATTCATGCAATCCACCCTCCCCGGCCAACCCCATTTCCATTACCTGGACAAGCAGCTCTACGCCGAGGGCTGCGCCTTGGGCACCCTGGCGCAGGAATATGGCACGCCGCTGTTTGTCTATTCCAAGGCGTCCATGCTCAGCGCCCTGGCAGCCTACCAGCGCGGATTTGCCGGGCGCGACGCGCAGATTTGCTATGCCATGAAAGCCAACTCCACGCTGGCGGTGCTGCAAGTGTTTGCCCAGGCCGGGTGCGGATTTGACATTGTGTCTGCCGGCGAACTAGCCCGTGTGCAGGCGGCAGGCGGCGACATGTGCAAGGTGATTTTTTCGGGCGTGGGCAAGACGCGCGACGAGATGCGCCAGGCGCTGTCTGCGGGCATTGGCTGCTTCAACGTCGAGAGCGAGGCGGAAATGGACGTGCTCAATGCGGTGGCCCTAGAGATGCATATCCGCGCGCCCATCAGCATCCGGGTCAACCCCAATGTGGACCCCAAGACCCACCCCTATATTTCCACCGGCCTCAAAGGCAATAAATTTGGTATTGCCCACGAGCGCACGCTGGCGGTGTACCAGCACGCTGCCACACTTGCCGGACTGAAAATAGTGGGCATCGATTGCCATATCGGCTCACAAATTACAGAAGAAACACCCTACCTGGACGCCACGGACCGCATGCTGGACCTGGTGCAGGCGATTGAGGCCTGCGGCATCCCGATTGAACACATCGACTTCGGTGGCGGCCTGGGCATCAACTACCAGGGCGACGCGCCGCCCCAGGCGGATGACTTGTGGGCCAAGTTGCTGGCCAAGCTTGATGCGCGGGGCTACGGCCAGCGCAAACTCATGATCGAGCCCGGCCGCTCTCTGGTGGGCAACGCCGGTGTGTGCGTAACCGAGGTGCTCTACCTCAAGCCCGGCGAGCTAAAAAACTTCTGCATCGTGGACGCCGCTATGAACGACCTGCCGCGCCCGGCCATGTACCAGGCCTTTCACGCCATTGTTCCCCTAGACGCCACGCCATCCGCGCACGCGGCCATGGTCTGCGATGTGGTGGGACCGGTGTGTGAGAGCGGCGACTGGATTGGCCGCGACCGCGCGCTGCAAGTGGGCGCGGGCGACCTGCTGGCGGTGATGTCCGCCGGCGCCTACTGCATGAGCATGGCCAGCAACTACAACTCCCGGGGCCGCGCTGCCGAGGTACTGGTCGAGGGCAATCGCGCCACCGTAGTGCGGGCGCGCGAAGGCATCAACTCGCTGTTTGCGCACGAGGCGCTGGTCGCCTAAAGCGGCTCCAGAGCCGCCAACCCAGCAGTACCGCCAGAATGGCGGCATACACCGCCACTTCGGCAAAATTTTGCTTGGCTGCACGCATCCAATAAAAGTGCAGTATTGCCAGCGCCGCCACGGCGTAAACCGCGCGGTGCAGCTGACGCCAGCGCTTGGCCCCGAGTGCGCGAATCGCTGCATTAAATGACGTGACCGCCAGGGATGTGAGCAAGAGCAAAGCCGCAAAACCCACCAAAATGAAGGGTCGCTTTGGAATGTCTTTTGCTATCTCTTCAAGATCCAAGCCCATGTCGAGCCAGCCGTAAGCGAAAAAGTGCAATAGAACGTAGAAGAACACAAACAAGCCGACCATTCGTCGCAGCCGCGCTAATGCGGGCAAACCAACCACCACCCGCAGGGGCGTAACCAGCAACACTAGACACAGCATACGCAGCGTCCAGTCTCCGGTGGAGCGCACTAGGGCCTCGGCAGGGTTGGCACCCAGGCGGTCAAACACGGCGCCATAAACCAACCAAGCCAGTGGCAATAAAAGCAGAAAAAAGAACAGCTGCTTGGCGGCGGGACCGGCCAAAAACCGATTCACATGGGCGCGCAACATAAAGGCCTGAAGCGACGTCTAAAAATTCGTCTTCAAGTCCATGCCGGCGTAAAGCTGTCCGACCTGCGCCTCGTAGCCGTTAAACATCAAGGTTTTGCGCTTCTTGGAAAACAGGCTGTCTTCGCCAATACGCCGCTCGGTGGCCTGGCTCCACCTTGGGTGGTCTACAGAGGGGTTCACGTTGGAATAAAAGCCATACTCGTTGGCAGCAGCCTTGTTCCAGGCGGTGGCTGGCTGCTTTTCAGTGAACCGGATTTTCACAACGCTCTTAGCGCTCTTGAAGCCGTACTTCCACGGCACCACCAATCGCACGGGCGCGCCGTTCTGGTTGGGCAGGACTTCGCCATACATGCCAAAGGTCAGCAGAGTGAGGGGGTGCAATGCCTCGTCAAGCCGTAGGGCCTCGACATAGGGCCACTCCAGTACACGGCTGCCAACGAAAGGCATGGTTTTGGGATCAGCCAAGGACACGAACTCAACATACTTCGCGCTGCCCAGGGGCTGCACGCGCGCAATCAATGCCGCCAGTGAATAGCCCACCCAGGGAATCACCATGGACCAGCCCTCGACACAGCGCATGCGGTAAACGCGCTCTTCCATCGGGCTCAGTTTGAGCAGATCTTCCAACGCGAACTTGCCCGGCTTCTGCACCAAGCCTTCTATATCGACGGTCCAGGGGCTCGTTTTGAGAGTGTGGGCGTTGGCGGCCGGGTCGGCTTTGTCGGTGCCAAATTCGTAGAAATTGTTGTAGCTGCTGGCGTCTTTATAAGCCGTAGCCTTCTCCAATACCGTGGCACCGGCGACTTTAGACGCGACGTGGGGCAGTCGCGTCAGTTTGCCCGGTTTCTCTGTACCGGAGGCTTGCGCAAGCGCTACGCGTGAGGCCCAACCCGCTGCGGCCAGGCCAGCGACCCCGTTGGCAGCGCGCTGCAGCCAAAGCCTTCGGTTCTCGACCCACTTACGGTCGGTTATTTCGCTAGAAAGGGGCGAAGCAGCCCCATTGACTAAATTTTTTTTCTTCATTTCAACCCTCCCGGCAACGACACGAGGCCAATGCCGGATCGGGTTTAACGCAGTCCGGCGACGTAATCCGCGAGGGCCTTGATCTCGCGGTCGTTCAATTTTGCGGCAACTTGGGTCATGGCGAGGTTGTTTTTGCGCACACCATCGCGAAAAGCCGTCAGTTGCGCCGCTGCGTACTCTGCATGTTGGCCGCTCAGGCGCGGATACTGCGCGGGGATGCCGGCACCATTGGGGCTATGGCAACCGGCGCAGGCTGGCACTTTACGATCAGCGATGCCGCCACCGTAGATGCGCTCGCCCAAGGCAACGGTGTCTTTGTCTTTGGCGAAGCCGGGCTTGGCTGTTTTGGTGGAAACCCAGTAAGCGATGTTGCGCATGTCATCTTCTGACAGCGCCGCCGCGATGCCGCTCATGATTGCGTTTGCACGCTTACCTGACTTGTACTCTTGCAGTTGTTTGACCAGGTACTCGGGGTGCTGCTGGGCTAATTTCGGATTGGCGGGTGTGCCTGAATTGCCGTCCGCACCGTGGCAGGCGGCGCACACGGCGCCGAAACTAGCCTCCCCTTTCACCAGGTCGGGCTTGGCTGCTTTGGTCGGTGTAGCCGTGCTGGCGGACACCACGAACGAACCAGCAGCCAGCGCTGCGGCGAGAAACAGTTGTGCGAACGACTTCATAGTGCAATGTGTATCTGGTGGGCAAAAAACTGTGCCATTCTACAATGGGCGCCTGGGATTACCCGCTATAACAACCATTACAAGCATGACCGCCACCGCAAATCCCTATCCCAAGGCCCATCCGAAGCCCGCCTCCGCCGCAGGCGAAAAGTCGCCCGGCGCGATTGCCATGGGCTGGCTACACACCGCCAAATTTCTCACCACCGCGCCGCAACTGCATTTTTTGCCCGCGCTCGACGTACCCGAGATTGCCTTTGTCGGTCGCTCCAACGCCGGCAAATCCACCTGCATCAACACCCTTACCCAGCAAAAGCAGCTCGCGTTTGCCTCCAAGCGCCCCGGCCGCACGCAGCACATCAATTTGTTCACTTTGGGCAAGCAGGGCGTGATGGACGCGGTGCTGACCGACTTGCCCGGCTACGGCTACGCCGCAGTGCCCAAGCAAGACAAAATCCGCTGGCAGCAGGTGATGGCCAATTACCTGATCAGCCGCGAGAACCTCAAAGCCATCGTGCTGATGTGTGACCCGCGCCACGGCATGACTGAGCTGGACGAAGTGCTGCTCGACGTGATTCGCCCCCGCGTGGAAGAGGGTTTGAAATTCTTGGTCGTGCTGACCAAAGCCGACAAGCTGACGCGTGCCGAATCGACCAAAGCCCTGTCGATTGCCAAGCTGCAGGCCGGGGGCGGCGAGGTGCGCTTGTTCTCCGCGCCCCACCGCACCGGGGTGGAAGAACTCGCCACCTATCTCTGGGATTGGGCCCATCCTCAGAGCGCCACCGTGGCCACCGCGCCCTTGCCCTTGCCCGCTGCGACCCAAGCCGACCCGCAAGCCTGACGCAGCACTTCGGCTTTGTGGGCCTCAGTACGGCGGTTCCTCGCCCTCGGGGCGGTCCTTAAAGCGCTTGTGCACCCAGTAGTACTGGGCAGGTGAAACGTCGATATAGGCTTGCAAGCGGAGGTTCATCAGGGCCGTATCGGCCACCAGGTCGTCGCTGGGGTAGTCGGGCCAGGCCGGTGAAATTTCGATGTCATACCCCTGGGGCGTAATGCGCGCCACCATCACGATGACTTTGGCCCGGCCCAGGCGCGCCACCCGCGGCAGCGAGGGCACAGTGGCGGCCAACACACCGTAAAAAGGTACAAAGACCGACTCTTTGGGCTCGTAATTCATATCGGGCAGCAGACACAAGGGCTCGCCCGCGCGCAGCCCGGAGAGCACCGGCTTAAAGCCGTCTTTGCGGTCAAAGGGACGCCCGGTACCAAAGCGCTGGCGGCCTTTCAATATCCACGCATCCACTACCGCGTTGGTTTGGCGGGCATACACGGTCATAAATTTGCGGGGTAGCTGCTGCGTCAAAGCCACCCAGCCCGCGTCCATGCCCACAAAGTGCGGGGTAAAGATCAACGTCGGCGCATTGCCGTCAAGTTCATGCACGGCGCCCACGAGCTTGACGCGCTTACGCGTGACCTCCGGCGCGCCAAACCACAACCAACCCCGGTCCAGCCAAGCCTGGGCGAAATAGACAAAGCACAAAAAGGTCTGCGCCCGGCGCTGCGCCACCGACCACTCCGGGAAACACAGGCGCAAATTGGTCGCCACCACGCGTCGCCGGGAAACCAGAACGAGGTAGAGCAAAGCCCCCACCATCCAACCCAGCGCGCGCACCCATGCGAGGGGCAAAACGGCCAGCCACTGGGTCAGCAACAAGGGAATACGGGCCAGCATGCTTCGGCTCAGTGGGCTGTGGGTGGCTGGGGCTGCGGCTCGGCGCCCGGCGGCAAATCGGCACGCGGCTGTTTGTAGCGCGCGTAGCCCCACAGGTACTGGCCGGGGTGCTGCAATATCAGTGCTTCGAGTGCCTGGTTCATCTGCACCACGGCGTCGTCGCCCGAAGCAGCTGCAATGGCCTGAGTGGGCAGCACATGCACCACATAACCCCGGCCCCAGGACAAGCGCTCCCCCCAAGCCAGCAAGCTAACCGCGCCGGTTTGCTGCGCCAAACGGGCCGCCAGTGTCATGGTGTAGGCCGCTTGACCAAAAAAAGGCGCCCACACGCCTTGGTTCGGCGGCGGCACCTGGTCGGGCAAGAGGCCCACACAATCTCCGCACTTGAGCGCTTTGAGCATTTGCTTGACGCCCGCGAGCGTGGTGGGCGCCATGTGCAATCCTGGTCGGCTGCGTGCACTGGCTTCCAGCCTTGCCAGCCAGGGCTGGCGCGATGGGCGGTACAGCGCGGTCATCGGGTGCGTGTGGCCGTAGCGCGCGGCATAGGCCTTCCCAGCGATCTCAAAGCAACCGAGGTGTGGGGTAATGAATACCACGCCCCGCCCCTGTGCCAGAGCCTCGTCGACCCAGTGCGCGCCCTGCCAACGCACTGGCACCTGCGGGCCCAGCCACAAGCGCGGCAGCTCTAGGGTCAAACAGCCAGCAGCCGCCACTGCCGCACGCCACTGCCCAGCCCGCAGTCCGGCCCGGCGGGCATTGGCCAAAAAACAGCGGCGGTAGCTGCCGGACAACAAAAACACCGCCCAGCCCAACACGGCACCCGCCCCATGCAGCAGCCACAGCGGCAAGCGTGCGAGCAGTTGGAGAACAAAAGCCATGGGGTGCAGTAAGATTGCGGCGGCCGCTGAGTTATGAACTACTTGCAGGGCGACCACCGCAACGGCGGCCCGACAAGGGACGTCCATTGTGCACTGTCCCCTTCGGGCAGATCTGCTAAAGCGTTCGCTGAAAGCTCCAAGGCCCAAGCAACGCGACCTGTTGTTTTTATTTGGAGTAGTACTTTATGGCGAACGATTTTCTATTCACTTCCGAATCCGTCTCTGAAGGCCACCCCGACAAGGTGGCCGACCAAATTTCGGACGCGATTTTGGACGCGATTTTCAAGCAAGACCCCAAGTCCCGCGTAGCGGCCGAGACGCTGTGCAACACCGGCCTCGTGGTGCTGGCCGGTGAAATCACCACCAACGCGCACGTGGACTACATCCAGGTGGCGCGCGACACCATCAAGCGCATTGGCTACGACAACACCGAGTACGGCATTGACTACAAAGGCTGCGCCGTGCTGGTGGCCTACGACAAGCAAAGCAACGACATCGCCCAAGGCGTTGACCATGCCAGCGACGACCACCTCAACACCGGCGCGGGCGACCAGGGCCTGATGTTTGGCTACGCATGCAACGAGACGCCCGAACTCATGCCCGCGCCCATTTACTACGCCCACCGCCTGGTGGAGCGCCAAGCGCAGTTGCGCAAAGACGGGCGCATGCCTTTTCTGCGCCCCGACGCCAAGAGCCAGGTGACGATGCGCTACGTGGACGGCAAGCCCCACAGCATTGACACCGTGGTGCTGTCCAGCCAGCACAGCCCGGAGATGAGCAATGGCACGACCATGAAGCAAGAGTTCATCGACGCGGTGATTGAGGAAATCATCAAGCCGGTGCTGCCCAAAGAGTGGCTGATCAACACCCGCTACCTGGTCAACCCCACTGGCCGCTTTGTGGTGGGTGGCCCGCAAGGCGACTGCGGCCTGACCGGGCGCAAAATCATTGTCGACACCTACGGCGGCGCCTGCCCGCACGGCGGTGGCGCGTTCTCTGGTAAAGACCCCACCAAAGTGGACCGCTCTGCCGCGTATGCTGCGCGCTACGTGGCCAAGAACATCGTGGCCGCGGGCCTGGCCCGGCAGTGCCAGATTCAGGTGGCCTATGCCATTGGCGTGGCCAAACCTATGAACGTCACCGTCTACACCGAAGGTACTGGCGTCATCTCCGACGAAAAAATCGCCGCCCTGGTCAACGAACACTTTGACCTGCGGCCCAAGGGCATCATCCAAATGCTCGATTTGCTGCGCCCCATCTACGAGAAGACTGCCGCCTATGGCCACTTTGGCCGCGAAGAGCCCGAGTTCACCTGGGAGCGCACAGACAAAGCAGCTACGCTGCGCGCAGCGGCGGGCCTGTGAAACAGGCCATTGCGTCAGCAATCTGCGGGTTTGCGCCGCAGGCACAAAGCAGCAACGCTGCGTGCAGCGGCGGGCCTGTGAAACAGGCACAAAGCAGCGACGCTGCGGGCCTGTAAAACGAACGCCGGATGAAGCTCCAGACACAACGCTTTATTGACCGCTGGGTGGGCCAGCTACTGTGCGCGTTGGTGTCGGGGTGGGTTCGGCTCACGGGTGCTAAGACGGCGTTGCTGGCGGCGCAGCCGCGCAACATCGCGGTGATTTTGCTCTCCGAGATGGGCAGCATCGTCTTGGCGGGGCCGATGTTTGCCGAGCTGCGCCGGCGCTATCCCGGCGCTGCCATCCATGTGCTGCAGCTCAAAAAAAACCAGGAAGTCTCCAGACTCCTGCGCCTGAGCCAGGACGAGCACTTGCACAGCCTGGACGACAGCTCGGGCGCGCGCCTGGTGGGCGACATACTGCTTTTTAGCCTGCGAATGCGCCGTTTGGGCGTGGACGCGGTGGTGGATTGCGAACTGTTTTCGCGCGTGAGCAGCCTGCTGTCGTTTGCCTGCGGCGCGCCGCTGCGGGTGGGCTTCACGCCCCACACGCAAGAGGGGCTGTACCGGGGCAGTTTTATCAACCGCGCCATTCCTTACAACCCCTACCAGCACATTAGCAAGCAGTTTTTGTCGCTGGTGGACGCTTTGTCGGGCGACAGTGTGCCGCGCAACAAGGCTGCGCCGATTCGCACGACTCCCACGCAAACGGAACTTTCGGTGCCGTTTGCAGACACCGAGCTGGCCGCCTACCGCGCCCAGTTGCACCGCGACCACCCGGCGGCGGCGCAGCGTGCACTGGTGCTGCTGTATGCGGGCGGCGGCATCTTGCCCGAGCGGGCCTGGCCTGCAGCGCACTACGCGCGGGTGGCGCAGGGCCTGTGCGCGGCCGGGTTTGCCGTGGGGCTCATTGGCCTGAGAGACGATGCGCAACTGGCCAAAGATTTGCAGGCGCAGGTCCAAAGCGACTTTTGCATTGACCTGACGGGCTACACCCGCAGTATCCGGGAGCTGCTGATGCTTTTTTACGCCGCCCGATTGCTGATTACCAACGACGGCGGTCCGGGCCACTTCGCCACGCTCACACCTATCCAGACCATGGTGTTTTTCGGCCCCGAGACCGGTCGCCTTTATGGCCCGCTGGGCGCACGCAACCAGGTGATCGAGTCGGGCATTGCCTGCTCACCCTGCCTGAGTGCCTACAACCACCGCCTGACCTATTGCGACGGTGACAACCAGTGCCTTAAGCGCATTGCCCCCGACCCGGTGCTGGCCGATGCGCTGCGCTATTTGCAGGCAACGCCCGTCACCGCATGACCACCAACACCGCTTGGCAAGCCCGCGCCTTAGTCGCCATGGCGTGGCTAACACGCTTTCGCTACCTGAAGTTTGGCCTGGTGGGCGCCAGCGGCACGGTGGTCAATATCGTGGTGCTCTACCTGGGCCATGAGTACCTTTTTCAGTCCTTTGAGGGGCCGCAAGGCAAGCCCTATGCATCCCTGGCGCTGGCGATTGCCGTGGCCACGGTGAACAACTTCACCTGGAACCGGATGTGGACCTGGGCCGACCGCGTGCAGGCGCAGCGCGCAGCGGCGCTGGACGCGGTCAATGTTGCCGCGCCCACACTGGGCGCGCAGTTTCTCAAATACGCGTTGGCCTCGTGGTTTGGTATTGCGCTGCAATACACCCTGACGCTGTGGCTGGCGCACCTGATGCACTACATGCTGGCCAATGTGGTTGCCATCGTGGTTGCCAGCGTGAGCAACTTCCTAGCCAACGACCGCTGGACTTTTCGCAAGTCCTGAACCACGCAGCGCGATGCCGGGCCCTGCCACCGAACTACCGCGCCTGAACAGGGACGCTGACGGCAAAGCCTTGTGGCCCTGGCTGGCGTTGCTGGTTTTGGCGGTGGGTCTTTATTTTTTCGGCCTGGGCAGCTTTTACGCGCCCACCAATGGCGACGAGATGGTCTACATC
>JARXAU010000202.1 GCA_029865675.1 Rhodoferax sp. | reverse complement strand
CGCTTGTAGCGCGGGGTGTTCAAGGCCACATCGAGCAAATTGCTGTCAAACGTGTGGTGCAAACCGACCTGCACGTTTTGCAGCGCCGTCATCTCTCCAAACAACTGCACGTTTTGGAAAGTACGCGCAATGCCAGACAAGGCGATGTCTGACGACGTGCGGCCCACTACCGAGCGCCCACCAAACTCAATCTGACCGGCCGTTGGCACGTAAATGCCCGTCAGCACATTCATCATCGTGCTCTTGCCCGAGCCGTTGGGGCCGATCAGGCCGTGAATGGTGCCTCGCTGAATGCGCAAGTCCACGTTGTTGAGCGCCTTGAGGCCGCCAAATTGCATCAGCACGCCTTTGGCCACCAGCAGATCGGTGCCTGCGGCGCTGTGCTCGGCGTTCGACGCCACCGTAATCGCGTCCCGGCCCAAGTCTATGCCCTGGTACTGGCTGGCAAGTGCCGTGCGGCGGAAAAAGAGTTTGCGCACAAAGCCAACGATGCCGTCCTGGAGGTAATACACCACAAACAAGATCATCAAACCAAAGATGCTCAGGCGCCAATCGGTAATGGACTGCAGCCAAAAGGAAAATCCGGCCAAGGCGATGGTGCCGACCACGGGGATGGCCATTGCGCGCGGTGTGGTGGTTTTTTTGGTCACACCGACCACTGCGCCAATCAACAGCAGCACGGCAAGGGTGGAGGAGACTTGGCGGAACATTTCCAAGTCGTCGAGCAGCTTGGGCAGGATCACAATAATCGCCGCGCCCAGCAGCGCGCCAGTGCGCGACTTGCGCCCACCCATGATCACCGCGAGCAAGAACAGCACCGTCAGTTCAAAGTTGTAGGTGTTGGGAGAGATGTATTGCTCCGAATACGAATACAGGCAGCCGGCCAGACCCGCAAACCCGGCGCTGATCACAAATGCGTAGACCTTGTAGCGGTACACCGACACACCCATGCAATCCGACGCCACTGGGCTGCCCCGCAAGGCCTCAAAAGCACGGCCCAGCTGCGACTTCAAAATGCGATCTACGACCACCAATGACACGACCATCAGTCCAAACACCAGCCAGTAAAAACCATGCTCTGTGAGCTTGGTACCCCCAAGGTCTGGTTTGGGAATCTTGATGCCAAGGGGTCCCTCGGTCAAGAAATCCATCTCGTTGATCAAGATTTGGATAATCGTGCCAAAAGCCAAGGTCACCATGGCCAGGTACGGCCCGGTCACCCGCAGCGCAGGCAACGCCAACAAGGCGCCAAATCCGGCGGTTACGCCAATGCTCGCGGGAATGATGAGCCACAAGGGCGCGCCTAGTTTCATGAACAAGACGCCTGTGGTGTACGAGCCCACGCCAAACAAGCCAGCATGGCCCAGCGACACCTGACCGGTGTAGCCCACCACGATATCCAGGCCAAACAGCAAAATCGCGTAAATCATGATCGTGCCGATCATGTGCACGTAATACGGGTTGTCCAGGTACAAAGGCGCAGCACCCAGTGCTGCTAGGGCGAGGATTGCCACGAAAAGAGACTTGCGGTTCATCTTCAGACTTTCTTGATGGCAGTCTTGCCAAACAGACCTGCGGGCTTGAACGCCAGCACAAGCAACAACAACACCAAGCCAGGCACATCTTTGTACCCCGTAGACAAGTAGAAGCCGGTGGTGGTTTCCGCCACACCCAAAATAATGCCCCCCACAATGATTCCCAGTCCGCTGGTCAAGCCACCAATAATGGCCACTGCAAAAGCTTTAAGGCCCAGCACCGCGCCCATGGTGGCGCCGGTTAAGGTCAAAGGCGCAATCAGCGCCCCCGCAAACGCAGCGGTAGCCGACGACAGGGCGTATGAAAACGTAATCACCAAGCCCGTGTTGATGCCCATGAGCTTGGCGGCGTCACGGTCGTTGAAGGTAGCAACCACGGCCTTGCCGTAGATGGTCTTGCGGTTGAAAAACTCTACCGCCACCATCATGGCAACAGCACCGAACACCACCAAGATTTCCATGGGCAGCACATTGGCACCAAACACCTTCATCGGCGCCTCTGGCAGGGGCGAGGGGAACTTCAGGTCATCGCGGCCCCAGATGTTCTCAGCCACGTTCTTGAAAATAATGCCCAGCGCGATGGTGGACATGATCCAACCAAATTCACTCTTGATCTTGATGGCCGGCTGCACGCCAATGCGCTCGACAAAAGCACCTTGTGCCATGCCAAACACGATTACCAGGGGCAGCATGACCCAGTAGTTCATGCCGGTGTTCACCAAGGTCAGGCCCACCATGGCGCCCAGCATGAGAGCGTCGCCTTGGCCAAAGTTCAGCGTGTCGGAGGTTTGGAACGTGAGCTGGTAGCCAAACGCAATGACGGCGTAGATCATGCCCAGCGCAATGCCGCTGTAGACCAATTGAAGCAGGATTTCCATAATTTATTTCACCCAAAAGACAAGCCGTTTAACCTCTGAGGGGAGGTCCGTGGCGGTACGCACTGCGCCTACGAGTGAAACCCGCCAGTCCCGGCGGACTGGCGGGTTTCATTGTGCAAACTCGGTCGCAGTAGCCGCTTTTTATTTTTTGACTGCCAAAGCGCCTTTGGCGTTGACGTCTTTCACGCGAACTTCGGAGGCCTTCTTCTGGTCGGCTTCGTAGGCGTACACCACTTTCTCGCCCTTGACTTCGCCAAAGACTGGAATGTTGGCGGTAATCGCCTCGTGGTCCTTGGCGTTGAACGGCTTGTTGTAGGTGGTCACGACACCTTCGACCGGCGCTTTCAGGTCCTCCAAAGCGGCCTTGATTTTTGGGCCGTCCGTCGAGTTGGCTTGCTTGATCGCAGCCGCTAGCAAGTAAATCGAGTCATAACCTTGGGCAGCAGACACCGGGGAATCAATGCGCGCGTTTTTCGGGTTGAAGGTGCGCAGGTAGTTGATGATGAAGGCCTGGCGCTTGGGCGTGGTGGGCTCTTGGATAAAGGTTTGCGGCATGCGCGCTCCCTCGCCGCCGGGGCCTGCGTTGTCGATAAAGTTGGCCATGGACAAGGTCCAGCTGCCAATCATGGGAACTTTCCAACCCAGCTTGGTCATGCCGTTGGCGATTTGCGCCAGCTCGGGGCCAATCGCGTAGGTCAACAAGACTTCAGCGCCTGCGGCCTAGGCCTTGAGCAACTGGGCCGTCATGTCGACGTCTTTGACGTTGAATTTTTCAACAGCCACCGCCTTGACGCCTTTGATCTCCAGCGCTTTTTCCAAGTCGGCGCGTCCGAGTTGTCCGTAATTGGTGGAATCCGCAAGAATGGCAACCTTCTTAAAGCCGCGCCGCGTCACTGCCTCCTCGACGATCATGGGTGCCTGGATGCTGTCGTGTGCCGCGTTGCGAAAGATGTAATTCTCTGGCTGATCATCAAACTGGCGGGTGACGATAGAGCCCGTGGCCACGTTGTTCATCACGGGAATCTTGGCTTCTTGGTAGAAGCGCTGCGAGGCCAAAGCCACGCCGGTATTGATAAAGCCGACTGTGGCGGTGACTTTTTCTTTGTTAATGAGCTCTTGGGCGATTTGCACACCGCGCTCGTTTTTGGCTTCGTCGTCACGCTCGACGATTTGCAGCGGGCGACCTATCACGCCGCCCGCCTTGTTGATTTCGTCGACGGCCAGCTTGACGCCGTCACGCATGCTCACGCCCATCGACGACGAACCGCCGGTGAAGGGTCCCGACACGCCGATCTTGATGGCTTCTGCGGCCGAAGCCAAACCAACGTACGCCATTACTGCAGCGCCGATTGCCACGTTGGCGGCTAATTTTGCAAAACGAATTGTCATGGTGTTTCCGGTAAGAGTAATAAATCGCTCTTGCGCGACCGCCAAAATCAAAAAAATTGGGTGCCACAAAAGGTGGCGCGATTTAATCGACAGCCCCTTACAGAAACTTACGGGAGGACGGCGGCAGACCGCGTTGCTGGTGTTCGTTTTGAGGTAGTTTTCACTTTGTGTGCAAATTGCGCTCAAGTTGAGGGGGTTACGCTGTTGATTTGGGTTTGCCCCTCGACCCGCCTTCAACAGTCAGGTCAGACCACGTACGATGTTCATCGCTTCTTCAACACGCTCCACGGCGTGGATGGTCATACCTTCAATCGGTTTTTTGGGCGTATTGGCCTTGGGCACCACTGCCACAGTGAAACCTAGCTTCGCGGCTTCTTTCAATCGTTCCTGTCCGCGCGGCGCGGGGCGCACCTCACCGGCCAAACCCACTTCGCCAAAAGCAATAAACCCCTTGGGCAGCGGCTTGCCACGCAGCGAGGAGGTAATAGCCAACATGACCGCCAAGTCTGCGGCGGGCTCTCCAATGCGTACACCGCCTACGGCGTTGATGAAAACATCCTGGTCCATGCAGGCCACCCCTGCATGGCGGTGCAAGACGGCCAGCAACATCGCAAGGCGGTCTTTGTCCAGCCCCACACTCAGGCGCCGCGGGCTGGGGCCGCCGCTGTCGACCAGCGCCTGAATCTCTACCAACAGCGGCCGAGTACCTTCTAAGGTCACCATCACGCAGCTGCCTGGCACCGGCTCGGCGTGCTGGCTCAAGAAGATGGCACTCGGGTTGCTGACACCTTTGAGGCCGCGCTCGGTCATGGCAAATACGCCCATCTCATTGACCGCGCCAAACCGGTTTTTGATAGCGCGCACCAAGCGAAACTGGCTGTGCGTGTCGCCCTCAAAGTACAGCACCGTGTCGACCATGTGCTCCAACACACGCGGCCCGGCCAGCGCGCCCTCTTTGGTCACGTGGCCCACCAGCACGATGCACACGCCGCTGGCCTTGGCGGCCCTGGTGAGGTGCGCAGCGCATTCACGCACCTGTGCAACCGATCCCGGCGCCGAGGTCAACTGGTCGGAGTACACCGTCTGAATCGAATCAATCACTGCCACGTCGGGCTGTTGTTCGGCCAAAGTAGCAAGGATTTTTTCCAACCCTATTTCAGCTAAGACACGCACCTTGGAGCCGTCAAGGCCCAAGCGACGCGCGCGCAGCGCCACTTGCGCGCCGCTTTCCTCGCCGGTGACATACAGGGTTTTTTTTCCGTTGCGCTGCAAAGAGTCGATCGCTTGTAACAACAGGGTGGACTTGCCGATGCCTGGGTCGCCGCCGATCAAGACCACGCCGCCTTCGACTATGCCGCCACCCAGCACCCGATCTAGCTCGGCGTGGCCGGTGGCAGTGCGATCAAAGTCGCTCGCTTCGATGTCGCAAAGGGCAGCCACTTCCGCAGTTTTCGCCAAGGATGCAAACCGATTTTTCACCAAGCTTTCGGCTGGGGCCACCGATTCGACGAGCGTGTTC
>JARXAU010000209.1 GCA_029865675.1 Rhodoferax sp. | reverse complement strand
GTGCAGCATGGTCGGGCACTGGTCAATTCGAGGGTATGGACCCTATGCCGCAGTTGAAGCAGCCTCACAGAAAGTAGTTGGTGCGGTCGGCCTGTGGTATCCGAATGACTGGCCAGAACCGGAGATCAAGTGGGCTTTGTCAAGAGCCTTTTGGGGTAAAGGCTACGCATCCGAGGCTGTTCGAGCGATTCAGCGGCCGGCGTTCAACCAGCTTGGGGGCAGAGCGCCAATCAGCTTCATCAACTCAGAGAACGAACCGTCAATCCGTCTTGCCGCAGCAGTTGGCGCAAAGTACGAGGAATCTGTAGAGTTTCGTGGTTCGCAATGGCAGGTCCACCGTCACCCAAGTGAAGCCTAACCCCTCGCTCAAGCGGAGCACCAACGGCATGGCACACTGGCCATCAGGCGCTGGTGCTTCGCCCCATTTTGCGCCTGCTGTCCAGCGTGCCTCGCCGTCGGTGCCCGCTTAGCTCGAACGTTAGCCCTCTCTTCAATGGATGCACTGAATGACTCAGAAAAAAATATCGCAATTTGTTGTTGATAATTTGCGGCTACAAGAACTTGCCGCAATTGTTGAGCAAAACAAGCCCTTTTATGATGCGTTCTCAACCTTCTTGCAGCGTCATGGTTACGCCGATGTTGCTGCTTTCATTCACGATGAAGATTCGGCCAAGGCTCGTTCCGTAATCGAGTCATATCTCGCAAATCCGGCTGGCGCCACACTGCATGATGGGCTTGGAAGGCCATACGCTAACGGCAAAGCCAAATGGTATTTTCTCGCATGGATTCTGCGTGATGCGCCAGCCCAGAGACTTGAACCATTGCTGCGTTCAGTCAATGGGACATCTCTTGAAGAGAAAAAGGCCGTGCTGATTAACCATTTGCGCGAGTTTGTCGGGCCTCTTTTCCCAGGTACTGAAAAATGGACTTGGCCTGTTGTCTCCGAAATCATGCTTGTCCGGCTAGAAGGCAGTCGGCGTGCCCTTAAAGGCACACGATTTGAATCTCTGGTTCGTGGATTACTCACCGAGCTATTTTTAGCAAAGGACATCAATCTAACCGTCGGTGAGAAGCAAGTCACCATAGGCGATGAAACTTATGATGTGCAGGTCGTATTAGGGCAGTCGAAAATATTGATCCCTGTAAAAACGCGAGAAACTATGGGCGGAGGTCACGCAAACCTTTTCACCCGTGACATCCACAAAGCCATAAGCGTTGCGCAAGAAAATGGCTACTTGTGCATTCCAATTGTCATTGCAGAATCGTGGGGCGGCGATCTTGATTCTCTACATTGCGAACACTTGATCTACATTCAGGCAAACCCAAATCAAACAGATGAAATCGGGCCAAAGTTGGCAACTGAGCTTGAGTCGCTTTTACCGGTGTGGAATAAATTTTCGGAGGGAATATGAAAGATAAAATAGCGATCAAGACGCATGAAGTCGTTCATGTACTCAAAGAGGAGCAAGGCGCTTACACGCTAAGACCTGAATCGGGTGCGTTTCGAGACACCATATTACATGGCGATGCTGGTGTAGCTTTAGAGGCAATTCCCGACAAGCATGTTCAATGTATCGTTACAAGCCCGCCGTACTATTGCCAAAGAGACTATCAAGCCGATGGACAACTTGGGCAGGAACAATCCCCTGAACAGTACATATCAAAGCTAGTTCATATTTTCGGTGAATGCCGCCGAGTTCTGCAAGACAATGGGACTCTCTGGCTCAATCTTGGCGACAAGTATTCCGATGGTCGGCTTTTGGGGATGCCGTGGCGCGTTGCACTTGCTCTAGTCGCTGACGGCTGGATTCTCCGTTCGGACGTTATTTGGCAAAAACCTAATGCGATGCCCTCCTCTGTCAAAACGCGCCCTACGACCGATCATGAATACATTTTCATGTTCTCCAAAGGAGCTGACTATTATTATGATGCTGATGCCATCCGTGAGCCGCACGTTACCTTTTCTGAAAATAGCAAAATGAAAGGGGGAAGAAATCATTTCGGGAAGGCAAACGGAACTCCAGAAGAAGGCAAGAATGCAGGAAACTCAAATCTTCATCGGGGCAGATGGGATCAAGCGTTTCATCCATTAGGAAGAAACAAGCGCACCGTCTGGTCAATACCATTATCGAAATATCGAGATGCCCATTTCGCAGTATTTCCAGAAAAGTTAGTTGAAACATGTCTCTTGGCCGGTTCCCCTGCTGAAAGCTTGATACTTGATCCTTTCTCAGGAAGCGGAACAACACTACTTGTTGCGTCCCGTCTAAATCGGCACTTCCTAGGCATTGATTGCAATCTCGAATACTGCAAAATGGCTTTAGACAGGCTTACGAAAAATCAAATTGACCTCTTCTCTTCGAGCCAGAAAGTATCCCTCCGAAAAATAGCGGGCTAACAAATCGTTCCAGCGGACGCGCGAAAAGCCGCGCGCCGCTGAACTCAAACGTTGAGGCTGTAAAAAAAGTCCTTTTTCAACGCCATTGCCGTCATCACTTCGAACGGTCATAACGTTGTATTCCAAGCACCTCACTTGGAAAACAGATGGCCCGCTACAAACCCCAAGACCACAACAGCCTGCTGCTGCCCGTGGTCTTATCAGAGCAAATCGTCCCCGGCAGCTTCGCCTTCGCGCTGAACTATTTGGTTGACCACGAACTCGACCTCAGCGCCTTGGATGCCACGTTCAAAAACGACGCCACAGGAGCCAGCGCATACGACCCGCGCGTCATGCTTAAGATCGTGCTGCTGGCCTACAGCCAAGGCCTGATCTCCAGCCGCATCATTGAGCAAGCGTGTCGGCGCAACGTCCAGTTCATCGCCATCAGTGGCGACAGCCAGCCCAGCCATGCCCACATTGCCAAGTTCGTCGCCAACCTCAGTGCCCAAATCAAACCCCTGTTTAGCCAAGTGTTGCTGACCTGTGATGCACAAGGCCTCATTGGCCGAGACATGTTTGCCATCGACGGCGTCAAACTCCCCTCCAACGCCAGCAAAGAACGTAGCGGAACCCATGAAGAACTGCGCCACCGCGCCGATCGGCTGGAAAAGGCCGCCGACAAAATCATGGCCCTGCACCAAGCCCAAGACAAACGTGGTGCAGACGACGCACTGGAGCCCAAGCGCCAAGCCCGCATAGAGTCCTTGCGCAAAGAAGCTGCCCGCACTCGGGAATTCTTGGCAAGCACACCCCAGCGTCTGAATCGCAAAGGCCAGGAACTCAAGACCAATGTCACCGACCCAGACAGCGCCAAGATGGCTACCAACAAAGGCGTCTCTACAGCCAGCGCATTGGCACGGTGGAGCCGGTGTTTGGCAACATCCGGCACAACAAGCGCATGACCCGGTTGAACTACCGAGGCCGTGCCAAAGTCAACACGCAATGGAATCTGTATTGCATGGTGCATAACATCGAGAAGTTGTCTAAGACGGACTTGGGGCAAAGAAAACCCAAATAGGGCAGCCATGAGAGGCTGAGGCGAAGTGACGCCTGCAGGAGGCGCGCATAGGGCTGAAATTGCGGCACACTGGGGGCATGCATGCCAAATTCCGGACATGCGATTTGTACCAGGCGCAATGTCGTGATGTTGCGTGCGGAAATCGTGTTTTTTTACAGCCTCGTTAGGTGTCTCAAATGAGTCCGCAAGAGCGCAAGTCCATCTCAGAGTCGAAGCTCCTGGCGCTAGGAGTTCCGGTCAACGAACATCTTCCGGTGATTGAGGCCGAGCGCGATGTGGAAGTCCGCTCGCATGAGGAAGTTCTACGCCGCTTAGTTGCGTTGTGGGCAGTAGTCGACAAGGCTTTCTTGAAGGCCGCGTCTGAGACTGCGACATACATCTCTTCAAACGGAATGGATGCTTGGCTTTCGAAGGTGGAGCGTGAATTCCTGTTCGACAAAACACCCAATGAACGCGACGCCATTCATTTCTCTTGGCAGTTGGAAGCGCTCTACTTTGTCGCTTGGTGTGCAGGCTTGCTTGAATGCGGCGAAGTTCCAAACGAGGAGTCGAGTGTCAAGCCGATTCTCGATCTCTTCCCAAGCGGAGCCGAAAAGCCGGCGAGGTTGCGCAGCGCACTCCGACTGCGCAGCAAACGTGAGATATTGGATCGGGCAGACATCTTGTATCGCCTGCATTGGGCCGTTCGAAACGG
Organism: Rhodoferax sp.; assembly: GCA_029865675.1. Classification (GTDB taxonomy): domain Bacteria; phylum Pseudomonadota; class Gammaproteobacteria; order Burkholderiales; family Burkholderiaceae_C; genus Allorhodoferax. The sequence goes on along the minus strand of JARXAU010000209.1, from coordinate 2,358 downwards.
CAAGCTCACCGGTTCAGGCGCGCCCGATGGAATCAACGGTGGGGTGGTTCAAGAGTGGCACCGCGCTGTCAATTGGATGATTCAATACGATTCCGAAGACGACTGGGACCAAGTTGGAACAGACACCTAACGAACAAGGACAGGTCGCGCGCAGCCGCGACCTGATCCGTTTGTTGGACGAGCCCGGCTCCATGCGCTGCTTTGGCTCTTCTCAAAACATCTCTTGAATCCCGCCTGTGCGATGCGCCTTGTCGTGGCGCATGCGGGGTGACGTCGGTGCGTCGGGTGCCGTGGCGGCACCATGATTGGCAGGCAGTTATGCTGCACGGCAGTTTTTGGCCGAGCCCATGCCCAGCACCTGTGGGACGCTGCTGATCTGAGCTTGCTTATGGTGCCTTACTGCTTCGCATAGACCTCACAGTGCGCGCCAACGATGCAGGGGCAAACGCACAGTCCGATTGCCCGGCACTAGGTTCATTGGCCGCTTCCTGCTGCACATTCTGCCAACCGGCATCAAGCGCATCCGGCATTACGGCGCACTGGCTTCGGCCAGTAAAGGCGTGAAGCTTGCGCAAGCGCAAGCGGCGTTGCACATGCCAGTAAACAACCCTGCGGCCCGCGAATCGGCCAGTGCGTTCATGGCACGTGTGGCCAAGATCGATGTGATGCGTTGCCCTTGTTGCAGCCAAGGTATGCGGGTAATGGCGCAGTTGCCGGGACGCAAACATTTACCTACGCCTGGCAGCACCAGCATGCCCAGTAACCGGGGGCCGCCATGATGGCAGGGGTAGCAACAGGTTTGCTCAGATGACACGCTCAGACGTGCCGGCTCGGGCGTGTGTGCCAACGAAGAAATGGCGCATGGGAAGAACGAAAACGCTACAGAAATTCGCCTGCCTCATGCCAAAAGACGGAGCTGCCGCCTATCCCCAGTCAAAGCGTTGCATCCATTGGGCCATAATTTGCGCAACGCATGAGGGCTTGGAGATTACAAACCCCTATGCACCCTTCCACCCAGCATGCCGCCCTCACCCGGCGGTTCAGTCCAACATGGTTTATCTGCCGCAATTGCATTCTTGGCTTCTGCCTGCGCTTTGTGGGCGGCAGATAAACGCTGATTGTTAGGCCGCAAGTCAGATAGTGCTAATCTATCGCGCGAGAAATACCTTATTGCTTTTAACCGGCATGCCCAGTCAAATTCCAACTATGCTAGATGGCTTTATATTTCCGTCAAAAACTCACTAGGGGTGCTATTTGATCTCAGCATTATTTGATGTAATAAAGTCTTTCGTTGGAGAAATCTTCTCAGCGATTGTTGGTGTGGGTGTCGGACTGTCGATAGCCCGAATCAATCAGTGGAAAACACTTCATAAGCGAAGAAAGTTTGCGGGTCAATTCTTTGGTTGCACTGGAGCCATTAATATAGTTCACAGTGCGGTGTTTGACGCTGAAAGAGGTGCGTACGATCTGCCTGCCTGTGACACAACAGGAGCAAGGTATCTCAGTGCTATGTTCGAGCGCGCGGGTCTCATAGGTGATCGCCACTACTTCGTAAACGCTGATGTTGATCTCATTCGCAAAGATGGAACATTTCCTCAAGATATCTTGGAATCCAATCTAGTACTGCTCTGTAGTCCAAAGCGAAATAAGCTCACGACGAAAATATTGGCCTCATCGAATCCCCGTTATCAATTTTGCGCCGCTGATCCGAATCAGCCTCCAAGAATAATAGATATGGAGCGCGGCAGGGATTCATTGGTTGCAACTAGAGACAAACTACCAGTTGACTCTTCAATCGACCATACTCAGCAAGGTTACGATTTCGCAATTGTTTCATCGTTTCCAAACCCATTTAACCATGAGCGAGTTGTAGTGATCATTGCTGGAATACACGGCACGGGTACGCTGGGAGCTGCAAGGTTTGTGTCAACGGAGTCAAGCCTTTCACAGTTGCTCGCCAGAAAGCATCAAAAGAAAATACAAGAAGTCCTACGCGTTCACTACTCGGGAGGGTACGAGTCGATTGCAGACGTTCGGCTCGTTTGAGGAGAAAGCATGAATCAATTTATTGGGTGTTTAGTGTTCGATTTGGATGGCACGCTTATAGACTCCATGGAGTTTCATGCCAACACTTTCTCAGATATCTGCGCATCCATGCTTGGAGTGGATCGCTTGATCTCCAAGTCTATATATTTTCATACAGCTGGGCAACCTTTGGGAGACCAGTTTAATCGTGTCATCAATTTGTCTTCCACCCCGCAGGGCACTTCCCCTAATGACTTAGTTGAGGCTTTCTGGCTCCGTGCTTCCACTACTAGTCCAAAATCCTATCCGAACGCAGAACATCTCCTCCTGAGA
>JARXAU010000197.1 GCA_029865675.1 Rhodoferax sp. | reverse complement strand
GTCCATACCAAGGCCAAGGGCGGCAAAATCCAGACCCAAGACAATAGGTAGCGGGCTAGCGCCCGACTTTGGGTAATCGCCTGACCGGCGTTGTCCACCACGCGGATGTGCCAGGTCTTCATCGCCAATGTCTGCCCTTTGGCCCAAAACCAGACAAAGTAGATTCCAAATATCAGGAACACAAAGGCCTGCAAACCGTGGCGGTTATCCATAGCGTTGCGGGTCTGGCTCAGCGTCCCAAACAGATAGCCACAGATAAAAACGACACCAAACAACAGCATTCCCTCGTAAACCCAGCAGGCCATGCGCCTTTTCAGTGAGGGAGTGGAAAAATGGCTTGGGTTCATGGGCGCGGGGCAAAGTGGATGGGGGGTAATTGTGAGGCCGAACCCCGTCGCCGATCGGGCTCCTTGAGCTCAAGCACTACGTTGGTGCCGACTTTCGCGCCTCCCATCACTACTTAACCGAGGGCTCAGGTGCTTGGATACTCTCTTTATTGGCAGGGTTTTGGCGTAAGAGGGTGTACCGGTTCACGGCCGCGCTCTTGCTTGCGATTGCGCGCAAGGGTTCGGGTGTTTTTCGCGTGACCGGCACTTTGGCCAGCTTGTTCGCCCCCACGGGCTTCACTGCAACCGCAGCGCCCGCAGGCTTCTTGGGCGCTGCCTCAAGCAGGGCCTGTTTTTTGCTGTCGGGCAGCGCTTGGTAGGCCTCCCAATTGGCCACCCGCGAATCGGTTCCGAGTTTTTTGGTTTCCGCGAAATTGAGCCGTGCCCGTTCTCGGTCCTTCGGGCTGAGTGCTGCCCAGTCCACCATTCTGTCGCTCAATCGTAATCTGTCCGACTCGGCCATCTGGGGGTACTTGCGCACCAAAGCGATCCATTTGCCCTTCTGGGCTGCGGACATTGCAGGCCAGCTCGCGGCTAGCGGTGCTAACGCCATTTTTTGCTCTGGGCTGAGTTCTGCCCATGAGAACCCTCCCTCGGGGAGCAAGGAGACTTGTGCCATGGGTGCGGACGCTTTCGGCGCAGTGGACACAGGCTCGACTTGAGCGAACACGGTGCCCGCGGCATTAAGGGCGAGCGCCAGGCTAAAAACGATAGGGCGCAAGGGAATAATGGCCATCAAAATCAATGGAGCGCGGGCTTCAAGGATTGAACAAGATCCGTCAATTTTTCAGGTCCACCTTCAGGTATTCGGCGAAACCAGGGTCGGTGTACGCGCTGGTGGGGAGGTCGCCGGTGAGTAGTTCGGCGTCCACATCGGCGATTTCGATGGCACGCAATTGTTCTTGAAAATTGCCAATACCAAGCAATCCCAAGGTTAAGGCGAGCAAGGGCAAGACCGCCGCTGCCCAGCCCCAAAAACCAAACCCGCCCTGTAACGCGGCTGATCCACCTTGCTGAACGACCGCGGGCGCATGCGCCGCCTCGGTCATGCGCCGGCCGGCAAGGGACTGTACCCGCGCGGCACGCAGCCGTTCCGCGACGTCGCGCGGTACGCCTTGTAAGGCGTCGTCCAAATGGCTTGCAATGCGGCTGCCGAACTGGTTCATGGAGTGCTGCGACGCAGCAACTGGTTCAGATGGGTGGTTCATAAAAAAATTCCTCTGGCCCGTAACGCTTTAGACAAGGCTGCGACTGCCCGAAAACAGTGAGTTTTTACACTACCTTGAGAACAGCCCATCGTACTGGCTGTTTCGGCGACATCCATATCCTCCCAGTAACGCATCAGGAAGGCCTCCCGTTGACGCGCCGGAAGCTCCTGGATCTCTTCTTCAATCACCCGCAAAGTCTGTGCCCGATCCGCCTGATTTTGCGGGTTGTCGTTCTGATTTGGATCACGATCGAGCAATAAGCTTTCCAAAGCGTCAAAATCCCCGCCATCTTGGTTGGATTCGAAGTCGCCCATGCGGGTAAAGAGTGCGTTCTGGGTTTTTTGACGGCGAAACCAGTCCAGTGTGCTGTTCGTCAAAATCCGTTGGAACAGCATGGGCAACTCTGCTGCAGGTTTGTGGCCGTAGTGCTCAGCGAGTTTCATCATGCTGTCTTGCACGATATCCAAGGCCGATTCCTGGTTTCTCACATGGTAAAGCGAGCGCTTAAACGCTCGCTTTTCGACCCCACGCAAAAACGCGTCTAACTCTTGTTCAGAGGCCAAAGATCGGCACCATGGGTGTTGGAGGCTGGAGGGACACGGTTGGTGCTGGCATATCGACGCTGGCTTCCATTATTGCACCCCAAAAAGCAGATGCATCCCTCGGGGTCCGCCGCTGTGGAACTGTAATGCAATAATGCGCGCTGCAACTCAAACGCAAACGGGTTCTGGTTCGGCGCAGCATTCAATGCGCCCATGGCCTGGACCTCAAGTCCCGATGCGACGCCACAAGCGTTTGCCAAGGGGCACCCAAGGTCTTTCGTTAGAGAAATTCACAAAGGTTCATCATGGAATTATCAAAAGCAGAACACGCATCGGCCGCCGCTGCCGACATGGCTGCCGTCCCCGAACTGCGCGGGGCGGAAATCCTCGTTAAGGCCTTGCAGGCGGAAAACGTCAAGTACATCTGGGGTTATCCCGGCGGCGCCGTTTTGCATATTTACGACGCGTTTTTTAAGCAAGACACCATCCAGCACGTGCTGGTGCGCCATGAGCAGGCGGCGGTGCACGCGGCCGACGGCTACGCACGCGCCACAGGCGACGTGGGGGTTGCGCTCGTGACCTCAGGCCCCGGCGTCACCAATGCGGTAACCGGCATCGCCACCGCCTACATGGACAGTATTCCCATGGTGATCATTACTGGGCAGGTGCCCACGCACGCGATTGGATTGGACGCCTTCCAAGAGTGCGACACCGTGGGCATTACCCGCCCCATCGTCAAACATAATTTTTTGGTGAAGGATGCCCGCGACCTGGCCGAGACGATGAAAAAGGCCTTTCACATTGCCCGCAGCGGCCGCCCTGGCCCGGTGGTGGTGGACATTCCGAAAGATGTCTCGTTTAAGAAAGTTGCTTACGCCGGCTACCCCAGTACGGTGGTGATGCGTTCTTACAACCCAGTGCGCAAGGGCCATGGCGGCCAAATTCGCAAGGCTCTGCAGCTCTTGTTGACGGCTAAGCGCCCCTACATCTACACGGGCGGCGGCGTGCTGCTGGGCAACGCCTCGACGGAACTGCGCGTGCTGGTAGACATGTTGGGTTATCCCTGCACCAACACGCTGATGGGCTTGGGCGCGTACCCGGCCAGTGACCGTAAGTTCTTGGGCATGTTGGGGATGCACGGCACAGTAGAAGCCAACAACGCGATGCAACACTGTGATGTGCTGTTGGCTGTTGGCGCGAGGTTTGACGACCGCGTCATCGGCAACCCCAAGCATTTTGCGCAAAACGAGCGAAAAATCATCCACATTGACATCGATCCCTCGAGCATTTCCAAGCGCGTCAAGGTAGATATTCCAATTGTGGGCGATGTGAGAGAGGTATTGAACGAGTTGATCGCCATGATCAAGGAAAGCGCCGTCAAGCCCGACAGCAGCGCCTTGGGTGCCTGGTGGGACACGATTGAGGGTTGGCGCAAGCGCGATTGCATGAAATACAACCCTGGTAAGGGCGATGTGATTAAGCCGCAATACGTGGTTGAAACGCTGTGGAACATGACCAAGGACGCGGACACCTACATCACTTCCGATGTAGGTCAACACCAGATGTGGGCGGCACAGTATTACAAATTTGACCAACCTCGGCGCTGGATTAACTCGGGTGGGCTGGGCACGATGGGTGTGGGCATTCCGTATGCCATGGGGATCAAATTGGCCAAGCCGGAAAGCGAAGTTTTTTGTATCACGGGCGAGGGTTCGGTGCAGATGTGTATTCAAGAGCTTTCTACTTGCTTGCAGTACAACACGCCGATCAAAATCGTTGCGCTGAACAACCGTTATCTCGGTATGGTGCGCCAGTGGCAAGAGCTGGACTACGAAGGTCGGTACAGCCATAGTTATATGGACGCGCTGCCCAACTTTGTGAAGCTGGCGGAAGCCTACGGGCACGTGGGAATATTGATTGAGCGCCCCGAAGACGTCGAGCCTGCGCTTCGCGAGGCCAGGCGGCTGAAGGATCGCACGGTGTTCATGGATTTCCGCACCGATCCGACCGAGAACGTGTTCCCCATGGTGCAAGCCGGCAAGGGCATCACTGAAATGTTGCTGGGGTCGGAAGACCTTTAGGCCACCTCGCGCACCAGCGCTCTTTTTGTACAACCTACTTGACGAATCTATTGCCTGCCAAGCCCTGAGGTTACCGTTTCAGGGGGAGGGCAGCGAAAAGAGGAATCACACCACATGAAACACATCATTGCAGTCTTGTTAGAAAACGAACCCGGCGCGCTATCGCGCGTGGTGGGCCTTTTTTCGGCTCGGGGTTACAACATTGAGTCGCTGACAGTTGCGCCTACCGAAGACGCCAGCCTGTCGCGCATGACCATTCAGACCAATGGTTCGGAAGATGTGATTGAACAAATCACCAAGCACCTGAACCGTTTGATTGAAGTCGTTAAGGTAGTGGACCTCACCGAAGGCGCCTATACCGAGCGTGAGTTGATGATGGTCAAAGTGCGCGCTGTAGGCAAGGAGCGCGAGGAGATGAAGCGCATGGCAGACATCTTCCGAGGCCGAATCATCGACGTGACTGATAAGAGCTACACCGTTGAGCTTACCGGCATCCAGTCTAAAAACGACGCCTTTTTGCAGGCCCTAGAGCCCGGCGCTATCTTGGAAACGGTGCGCACCGGGTCCAGCGGTATTGGGCGCGGCGAACGCATTCTTCGCGTATAGCTCGCCCGCTTCAAGACTTCCAAATGCGTGCTTTTTTGCATGCTCGACGCATTTGGACCGTGGTGGAGTGGTGACCATGTTTCCGCCCAACAAGAGCAAGTTTTTTGCAACCAGGCGCCCCAGGCCCTAATTTTTTCGGAGAAGAAAATGAAAGTTTATTACGACAAAGACTGCGACCTGAGCCTGATCAAGGGCAAAACCGTGGCCATCATTGGCTACGGCAGCCAAGGCCACGCCCACGCCCAAAATCTGAACGACAGCGGCGTCAAGGTGGTGGTGGGTCTGCGTAAAGGTGGCGCTTCGTGGCCCAAAGTCGAAAAAGCCGGTCTGCAAGTGGCCGAAGTAGCGGACGCCGTGCGCGCCGCCGATGTGGTGATGATCTTGTTGCCCGATGAGCAAATTGGCAGCGTCTATACCAATGACGTGGAGCCAAACATCAAACAAGGCGCTTCCTTGGTGTTCGCCCACGGCTTTAACGTGCATTACGGCTTGGTGAACCCCCGCGCTGATTTAGACGTGTGGATGGTCGCACCCAAGGCCCCAGGCCACACCGTGCGCGGAACCTACGCCCAAGGCGGCGGCGTGCCCCACCTGATTGCAGTGCACCAGGACAAATCAGGCCGCACCCGCGACCTGGCCCTGAGCTACGCCATGGCCAATGGTGGAGGCAAGGCCGGCATCATCGAAACCAACTTCCGCGAAGAGACTGAGACCGACTTGTTCGGCGAACAAGCCGTGCTGTGCGGCGGCACCGTCGAGCTGATCAAGGCCGGTTTCGAAACGCTGGTGGAAGCCGGATACGCCCCTGAAATGGCCTACTTTGAGTGCCTGCACGAGCTGAAATTGATCGTTGACATGATTTATGAAGGCGGCATCGCCAACATGAACT
>JARXAU010000138.1 GCA_029865675.1 Rhodoferax sp. | reverse complement strand
CCAGCACTGCCAGCTCAGCGGCTAACACGGGCAGCGAAAACTCCCACTGGAAGAACGCGAAAAATCCCAGAATGATGATCACGTCGTGAAGGTTGGCAATGATGGCGGCCACCGCAAACTTCCACTCAAATCGGATCGCCAAGTACAGCATGATGCCCACCACCACAAAGGCCAGCGCCTTCAGGCCGTCGGTGGCCAGCTCGTCGCCCACCTGCGGGCCGACAAACTCGGTACGGCGCAACGTGGCGCTAGGGTCTAGCGCCTTGAGCGCGGCAAGTACTTTTTCGCTTTGCGCTCCAGAGGTGCTGCCTCTTTGTACGGGCATGCGGATCAGCACATCTTGGGCGGTGCCAAAGTTTTGCACCTGCACGTCCCTGAGCCCCAGGGCGTCAACGCTGCTGCGAATGGCCTGCAAGTCAGCGCTTTGGCTGTAGCCCACCTCCATCAGCGTGCCGCCGGTGAACTCCACCGACAAGTGCAAGCCGCGTGAGAACAAGAAGAACACGGCCACCAAAAACGTAATCAGCGAAACTAGGTTGAACGCCAGTGCGTTCTTCATGAACGGAATGTCGCGGCGGATTTTGAAAAATTCCATGCTTATTTCTCCAGCGCTTTAGGTGTGGCTACAGCGGATCCTTTGGCGCCGCCGTCGGGCCGCCACACGGTGCCAATTGACACACTTTTGAGCTTCTTTTGGCGGCCGTACCACAGGTTGACCACGCCGCGCGAGAAGAACACGCCCGAGAACATGCTGGTCAAAATGCCCAGGCAGTGCACCACGGCAAAGCCGCGCACCGGGCCTGAGCCAAAGGTCAGCAGCGCCAAGCCAGCAATCAGGGTGGTGACGTTGGAGTCGATGATGGTGGCCCAAGCGCGGTCGTAACCGGCGTGGATGGCGGCTTGCGGCGAGGCGCCACCCCGCAGCTCCTCGCGCACGCGCTCGTTGATCAGCACGTTGGCGTCAATCGCCATGCCCAGCACCAGCGCCATGGCGGCCATGCCAGGCAGCGTGAGCGTGGCTTGCAGCATGGACAGCACCGCAACCAGCAAAAGCAGATTCAGCGCCAACGACACGCTCGAGATGATGCCAAAAAACCCGTAGTACAAGCACATGAATGCAGCCACCGCCAGAAAACCCCAGGCCACACTATCAAAGCCCTTGGTAATGTTTTCTGCCCCGAGCGAGGGGCCAATGGTGCGCTCTTCAATGATTTCCATGGGGGCTGCCAGCGAGCCAGCGCGCAGGAGTAGTGCAGTGTCGGCGGCTTCCATGGTGGTCATGCTGCCAGAGATTTGCACCCTCCCGCCACCGATCTCAGAACGGATCACCGGCGCGGTGACGACCTCACCCTTGCCTTTTTCGAACAGCAAAATCGCCATGCGCTTGCCCACGCTCTCGCGCGTGACATCACGAAATATACGAGCGCCCTTGGCGTCGAGTGTCAAGTGAACTGCAGCCTCTTGCGTTTGGTTGTCAAAGCCGGGCTGGGCGTCAGTCAGGTTTTCACCGGTCAGGATGACTTGTTTTTTAACCACTACCGGCTGGCCGTTGCGCTCCAAAAATCGCTCTGAGCCGAACGGTACCGGGCCACTGCCGGCCTCCGCTGCACGGGCATCGACACCGTCATCAACCATGCGGATTTCCAGCGTCGCGGTGCGGCCCAGTATGTCTTTGGCCTTGGCTGTGTCTTGCACGCCAGGCAGCTGCACCACGATGCGATCTAGGCCTTGCTGCTGAATCACCGGCTCAGCCACGCCGAGTTCATTGATGCGGTTGTGCAAGGTGGTGATGTTTTGCTTGAGCGCCTGCTCCTGCACTTTGCGGGCTGACGCGGGCAGCAGCGTAGCCACCAGCTTGAACTCGCCCGCCTCCGGCGTGAGCACCGTGGTCAAGTCGGGAAACTGGTCTTGAATCTGGCGCTTGCCCGCCTCGGCCATGGCGACGTCACGAAAGCGTACCTCCACCGTCTGGCCGTTGCGGCTGATACCGCCGTGACGCACGTTTTTTTCGCGGAACACGCTGCGCAGATCACCCGCCAGCGATTCGGCCTTTTTGACCAAGGCCGCCTGCATATCGACTTGCAGCATAAAGTGCACGCCGCCGCGCAAGTCCAGGCCCAGGTACATGGGCGAAGCGTGTAAAGCGGTAAGCCAAGCCGGCGAGCGCGACAAGAGATTGAGCGCCACCACAAATGAGGGCTCGGTCGCGTTCGGGTTCAGGGCTTTTTGAATCGCGTCTTTGGCTTTGAGCTGGGCGTCGGTGTCGGCAAAGCGTGCCTTGATCGAATTGCTGTCCAAGCTGACGGCATCGGCCTGCAGGCCCGCAGCTTTGATCGCCTCTTCCACTCGGGTAACGGCTCCCAAATCAAGCGTCATGCCGGTCTTGGCCACCGACACCTGCACTGCTGGCGCTTCGCCAAACAGATTGGGCAAGGCGTACAAGCCGCCCACAGCAATGGCGACCGCAAGGATTAGGTACTTCCACAGGGCATAACGGTTCATGGGCGGACGGCTCGGAAGGTCAAGAGGCTGCGCACGGTGCGCAGGGGACTAAAGAGGCGGGCGCGTGCCGCTTATTTGATGGAGCCTTTGGGCAGTACCTGGACCACGGCGCTGCGCTGCACTTGCAGTTCAACGCCATTGCTTACTTCCAGACCAATATGGCTGTCGCCCATCTTGCTCACTTTGCCCAACATACCGCCAACGGTAACGACTTCGTCGCCCTTGGCCAGCGCGTCAATCATGGCTTTGTGCTCTTTTTGCTTTTTCATTTGCGGGCGGATCATCACGAAATACAGCACCACAAACATCAGCACCAGCGGCAGCATGCTCATCAGCGTGGACTGTAGGTCACCCCCGGCGGCAGCGGCTGGGGCGGATTGGGCAAAGGCAGAGGAAATGAACACGTTGTAGCTCCCGGAAGGTTTGTAAAAAGTGCCGCGGCGCGCAGCACAGCCACCCTGCTCGGGTGGGTGTTTGTCAGCCGGTCATTGTAAGGGCCACATTGAGCCCGACGCGGGGGCTGGGGTCTAAGGCTCGGTGTGGCGTACCCCAGCCAAACCTTGGCGATGCAGCCACCACAGCAAGGCGCCAGTGAGCACCACCGGCACCAAAGAGCCAGCATTGAGCAAATCCCAGCCCTGGGTAGTGACCAGCGCCCCCGAGGCAAATGAGGTCAAGGCCATCACCGCAAACACTGCAAAGTTGATGACCGCCTGCGCCCGGTCTTTTTCTTCAGGCGCATAGGCCGTCAACGACAGACTGGTGCTGCCGGTGAACAAAAAGTTCCAGCCCACGCCCAGCAAAAACAGCGCCACCGTGAACTGGTGCAGGTCTTGCCCAGTCAGCGCTACGCCAATGCACAGGGCGTTGAGCAACACGCCCACGCCCATCACCGGCAAGGCGCCATAGCGGCGAATCAGGTTGCCAGTAAAAAAGCCGGGCGCAAACATGCCGATCACATGCCATTCCAGCACCAAGGCGGTGTTCTCAAAGCTCAGGCCGCACTGCTGCATGGCCAGCGGCGTGGCCGCCATCAGCAGGTTCATGACGCCATAACCCAGGGCGGCGGCCATACAGGCGACCATAAACACCGGCTCGCGCAGCATCTGCAGCGCGCTGCGGCCTCTGGGCGTGCTGCTGCCCAGCGCAGGCTTTGGCGGCTCGGGCGCAAAGGTAATTAAAGACATCAGCACCATGGACAAGAGCGCCACGAGCGCCAGCGCCAGGTAGGCCCCGGCAAAAGGCACGTCCAGCAAACTGCGCGTGCGCGCCGCCAAGTTGGGGCCGACGATGGCGCCCAACAATCCTCCGGCCAGCACCAGCGACACCGCCCGCTCACGCGCAGCAGGCAGCGCCAGCTCGGCGGCGGCAAAGCGGTACAACTGGCCGTTGGCGCTGTAATAGCCTGCCACCACCGTGGCCGCCACCAGCCACCAAAACTGCTGCGTGGATATCGCCCACGCTGCCAGCAAGGCCGACAAGAGCGCTACCAGCAAGCCTGACTGAAACGCCACCTTGCGCCCCCAGCGCCCCTGGCTGTAAGCCACCAGCGGCGTGCTCATTGCAGCACCCACCACATAGCCCATCACCGGAAGCGTCGCCATCCACCCTAGCGGCGCCAGCCACAGACCGACCAGGCCGTTGATGGCGATGAAAGCGATGTTATTGGTCAGCAAAAGGCCTTGGCAAAGGGCGAGCAGCCAGAGGTTGCGGTTCATGCGGGGGAGTGTAGGCGCGGGTAGGCGCCACCGCTAGGCGGTGATTTGATGCCCAAGACTCGGCGCAACGCCTTGCCAACCTCGGAATCATCACTGCCCAACGTGTTGCCGTAACCGGGGTAGCTGCCTGACGCGACAAAGCCGCTGTCGTGCTTGGCGAATCGTACCGAGCCGAGTACCGGGTACTCCAAGCCCATCGCGTCGTCCCTGCATCCCGGCAGAAAAAACGGAGCTCGGACGCCTAGCGCTGTGAAAAAATAGAAGTCACTCGGGTTGGGAGGGCAATCACGCCCTTGACTGCGGCGTTACCGCCCACCGCCACGGCACTGGTTTAGGCCTCAAAACGCCCCGTTAGGCCGAAAGCTAGTCCTGCGGATTGCGGTCCGTGGCGTTGGGTGCCACCTCAAAGTTCACTTGCGCACAGGGCTGGGTGGCCAAACATTCAGCCTCGCGCTTTTAACCGGTCTGCTTGGACATGAGCTCCATGGCGGCTGGAAGCTGGGAAGCGACGCCTAACCGCCAATTGAAACACGTAGTCCAGGCTTACGACACAGCTTCGGAGCGTTTGGCACCCCTTGTCATGGCGGTTGCCCACCACTGCATCGGCCGTGCGGCCTATCGGTCTGTCCGAAAAAATTTGAACACCAAAGTAACCCCCTCATAACAGCATCTCATTTTGATTTTTCAACCTGGGCCGCGCTGATCGGGTAATCGGCTCAGGCTGCCTGGGGGTCAAATCGTTGCGCCAGCCACTGCTGCAGCGTGGTCAACACCGGCGCGGCGTCCAACTCGTTAAATATCTCGTGGTACAGGTCCTCAAAGCACTGGCTGGTCAGCACAAGGGCCGGGGCGTGCTGAGCGAAGCTGCGGCTGCCCTGTGGGTTAACCAAGCGGTCTTGGCCTGCATACATCAGCAGCGTAGGCACGGTCCACTGCGCGGCCAGCGCGCGGGTTTGCGCACCTGCCTGGGCGATAAACAGCGCCAGCCGGGCGCTGATGCGGTCGTGCACCAGCGGGTCAGCGCGGTAGGCAGCCACCACGGCCGGGTCGTGCGACAGGTAGTTGGCGTTCAGTCCGTTGCCCACGCGCAAGTTAGGCGCGATTTTGGGTAGCGTGGCGACCAAGAACTTTTGAAAGGCGTTGAGGCCCGCATCGAGCGCCGGGCTGGACAAGACCAGGGCGTCCACCGGGCGCAGGCCGAGCGACACAAAGCGCGCGGCGATCAAGCCGCCCAGGCTGTGGCCCAACAACACCAGCGGCACGCCCGGCGCCAAGAGCGCGCGGCTTCGGTCCACCACCAAGGCCAGGTCGTCAAGCAGGCGGTTGTCGTCGGCCAGGCTGCCGGGCGCGCCGCTGGAGTGGCCGTGGCCGCCCAGGTCAAAAGCCCGCGCCGCAAAGCCCCAGCGATTGAGCTGCTGCGCCACGTGCTCATAGCGCCCGCTGTGTTCGCCCAGCCCGTGGACGATGAGCACCATGGCGCGCGGCAGCACGGCTGCGGGCAGCGGCCAGTCGCGCACGGCCAGCGTGGCGCCGTGGGGGGTGGAGATTTCGGACCGTTGGGCGGTGGTCATGGCGGGGCTTTCCACGGGTTTCGGACGCGTGTTTCAGGGAAAACTGGCGATCACCTGGGCCACGGCGGCGGTGAGCTTTTTGGCGTAGGGCACGTGCAAAAACTCATTGGGTCCGTGGGCGTTGCTCTTGGGGCCGAGCACGCCGCAGACCATCATTTGCGCTTTGGGAAAGCCGGTGCTGAGCATGTTCATCAATGGAATCGTGCCGCCTTGGCCGATGTAGCCGCAGGGCGCGCCAAAGTGCGCTTGGGACGCGGCGTTCAGGGCCTGCTCAAACCAGGGCGCGGTGCTGGGCGCGTTCCAGCCGGTGGCGCCACCGCCGCCCTCGAAGGTGACTTTGGCCTGGTAGGGCGCGTTGTCTTCGAGCAGGGCTTTGAGTTCTTGCACCGCGCCAGCCGCCTCCACCAGCGGGGGCAGGCGCAAGGAGAGCTTGAAGGCGGTGTAGGGGCGCAGCACATTGCCGGCGTTTTTCATCTCAGGAAAACCGTCGGCGCCAGTGACGCTGAGCGTGGGCAGCCAGGTGCGGTTAAGCAGCGCTTGCAGCGGGTCGGTGGTGGTGGGCAACGCAAACTGGCTGGCGCCGCCGCAGTCGTAATGCGCCCAGGGAAAGCGCTTGTACAGCTCGTCGCCCAAGATGTCGGCCGTGGCCTGGGCCTGGGCCATGCGCTCAGGCGGCACCGGACAATAAAAACTCTCGGGCAGCAAGCGGCCCGTGGCGCTGTCTTCCAGCCGGTCAAGCAAGTGGCGCAGGATGCGAAAGCTTGACGGCACCACGCCGCTGGCGTCGCCCGAGTGCACGCCTTCGGTCAATATTTCCACCTTGAGCACGCCGCTGGCCATGCCTCGCAGGCTGTTGGTCAGCCACAGCTGGTCGTAGTTGCCCGCGCCCGAGTCCAGGCACACCACCAGACCCACATCGCCCAGGCGCGTGCGCAGCGCGTCCACATAGGGCAGCAGGTCGTAAGAGCCGCTTTCTTCGCAGGTCTCGATCAGGCCGATGATGCGCGGGTGCGCTACTTTTTGGGTTTTGAGCGCCTGGATGGCGGCAATCGCCGCATAGGCGGCGTAACCGTCGTCGGCGCCGCCCCGACCATAGAGCTTGCCGTCCTGGTACACGGGCGTCCACGGCCCCAGGTCGCTGCGCCAGCCGGAAAACTCGGGCTGTTTGTCCAGGTGGCCGTACATCAGCACGGTCTGGGTGCTCACCCCTTCCTGGGCACTGCGCGTGGCTGCCACTTCAAACAAGAGCACCGGCGTGCGCCCAGGCAGGCGCACCACTTCCAGGGTGAGGCCTGCCACTTTTTGCGCCTCAATCCACTGCGCGGTATTGCGCACCACAGTTTCCAGGTAGCCGTGGGCGGCCCAGTCGGCGTCAAAAGCGGGCGACTTGGCGGGAATGGCGATGTACTCGCTCAAGCGGGCCACGATGTCGCTGTCCCAGGCTTTGCTGACTTGGTCCAGGGCTGGGGCGGGGTTTAAAACGGTGTCAGGCAGGCGAGCGGTCATAAAAAATCTCCAGGGGCAAGACGCTGAACTGGTTGAAAGTGCACCGCGCCATGATGCCACGCTTGCCGCTATCCTCCCACCACGCTGCAACGCCTAAGGACTTCAACATGCCTACCACCGCACTCCCTGCGCTTGACCCGCAAACGCTCCAAGTCCTGGCCTTCGACATCTTCGGCACCATTGTCGATTGGCACGGCAGCATCGTGCGGGAAATGCAGCAGCGCTACCCGCAGGTGGACGGCGACGCGTTTGCGCTGGCTTGGCGCGCGGGCTACGCACCGGCCATGGCGCGGGTGATGTCGGGCGCGCAGCCGTGGACGCTGATTGACGGATTGCACCGGCAAATTTTGGACACCATCCTGCCCCAGTTTGGTCTGGCGCACCTGGGGGATGCGGAGCGCGCGCAGCTCAATTTGGTGTGGCACCGGCTGGCCGCTTGGCCCGACGTGGTGGCCGGACTGACCCGGCTCAAGCGCAAATACATCTTGTGCACCTTGTCCAATGGCAACCTCAATTTGCTCACCCGCCTGTCCAAGCAAGCGGCGCTGCCCTGGGACTGCATTTTGAGCGCCGAGACCTTTCAGGCCTACAAGCCCGACCCGCGCACCTATGGCGGCGTGGCGCGGGTGTTTGACGTGGCGCCCACGCAGGTGCTGCTGGTGGCCACGCACCACGATGACCTGGCCAGCGCGCGCGCCTGCGGACTGCGCACCGCCTACATCGAGCGGCCCTTGGAGCTGGGCGCCAAGCACCGCAAGGACGTGCAGCCCCATCCCGCCAACGACCTGCACGCGCGCGATTTGCTGGCGCTGGCCGACTTGCTGGGCTGCTAGCGCGCCCAGGCCACTAAGCACTCGCGGCGGGCGCCGTGCCGGCGGCCAGAGCACGGTCCCGCCAACCTAGGCCGTCGTGCGTAGCCCCCGGCGCCGTGCCGCGCGCGGGCCGGTATTCACAGCCTATCCAGCCGGGGTAGCCCAAGCTATCGATCAGCGCAAACAGGTGCGCGTAGTTCACCTCGCCCACGTCGGGCTCATGGCGCTGGGGCACGCCGGCAATTTGGATGTGGCCCACGCAGCTGGCTTGCCCGTCTGGGGGCGCAAGGTACTGGCGCAGCTTGGCGCTCAGGTCGCCCTCCATGATCTGGCAGTGGTACAGGTCCATCAGCACCTGCAAGTGCGCAGACCCCACCGCGTGCACCGTGGCGTGCGCGTCGGCCTGGCGCTGCAAAAAGTAGCCCGGCATGTCGCGTCCGTTGATGGCTTCGATCAGCAGCACCACGCCCAGCGGCGCGGCCTGCGCTGCGGCCCATTGCAAGTTAGCCTCATAAGTGGCTTGCAAGAGCGCACGCTCTACGCCGACCGGCGCCAGCCCGGCCATCACATGCACACGCGGGCACCGCAAAGCCTGGGCGTAATGCAGCGCCTGCGTGATGCCCGCACGAAATTCAGCCTCGCGCCCAGGCAGGCACGCGGTGCCGCGCTCCGCGCGTTCCCAGGCACTGGCCATGGCAGACAACTCGCTGCCACCCGGTGGCGCGTTGAACAGCACCTGGCGCAAGCCGTGCGCCTGCAATTTCGCAGCCAGTGCCGCTGCGTCAAAGGCGTAGGGAAACAGGTATTCCACCGCCGCAAAGCCGTCTAGCGCGGCGGCGGCGAAGCGCTCCAGAAAGGGGAATTCGTTGTATTGCAGGCTGAGGTTGGCGGCGAAGCGGGGCATGGGCGAGGCTCCAAAGTTTGGTATCAAAGTTTAGGCTCCACTGAAGAGGTAGTGACTAGCAGCACCTTCTTCCCGCTCTTTCCCCTTTTCTACCCCGCTGGGGTGGAGCTGGCCCACTCTCTCCCCCAACTCCTCTCGCCCAGCGGGCAAGGGGTGGGCCAACAGCCACATTTGATTTCGTCGCTTCGGCTAGCCTTCTACTGGCTTAGCACCTGTGGGT
>JARXAU010000174.1 GCA_029865675.1 Rhodoferax sp. | reverse complement strand
GCAACTTTGCATGGGGTAAGGGTGTAAAGGTGCCATGGCTTTAGCTGCCTGTCGGCAGCATCCTGGTGAGACGCAAACCAACGTCGTAGTAGTCGCGGATGGTGGACGTGTCACTGAGGCGGTTGGCAGAGCGCAGGTACTGCGCAAGGTAGAACCACGAGCCGCCCCGCAAAGAGCGGTAGGTACACGCCTGATTGGGGTAATCGTCTTTGTCTTGGTACGCCTTGCCTTGCAGGTCGCCTATCTTGCTGTAGTCGGCCTCGTAGCAGTCCGCCTGCCATGCATATAAGTTGCCTGCCATGTCGTAGAGGCCAAAGGCGTTGGGTGCAAAACTGCCTACTTCGGTAGTCTTTTCCCGGTAGAGGCCTTTGGCGTTATTGCCATATGGGTAGTTGCCGTTGTAGTTTGCCTCCGCGGTCGTGATGTTGTGGCCGGTGTAAAACGGTGTGGTGGTGCCAGCGCGGGCTGCGTATTCGGTCTCTATTTCACTGGGTAGCCGGTAGCGGTAGGCCCAGTTGGCACCGCTTTTGCCCCTGATGCCCACCGTGGCGTTGAGCCAAGCCACGTATTCGCGTGCGTCGTTGTGGTTCACTCTGATTACCGGCATGCGGCCTGCGCCAAAGTGAGCGTAGGGCTTGGGGTTGCTCTTGCAGCCACCGCCTTGCACACAGGCCGCCCAGTCGTCAAAAGTGACGTGGGTTTGGCTCATGGCGAATACGTAGGGAATGGTTACGCGGTGTTGCTTTTCATCGCCGTCTCTTTGTGCCTCGGTGCTGGGCGAGCCCATCAGGTAGCCGTCTGGCGGCGCCTTGGGCAGCACTACCATTTTGGGGCCTAGGCCCTTGGGGTGGGCCACGATGTCTTGCGCGTTCAGGGCTTGGCCGGTTTCGGGGTGGCGGGCTAGGCTGGAGGGCCAAGCGGGGGGCGGGGGGGTTGATGAAACTTTCTCGCGCTCGGCCAGTTGCTTTTTAAGCTGGGCTATTTCAGCGACTTTGGCGGTGTCGCTTGCAGCAGCTGGTTGGGCAAGCGCGGGGGTCGGCTTAGCAAACCAGAAGTCCAGTTGTACATCGTTGCCGCCGTAGGTCAAAGGTGTTTGCCGGTCCTGGCTCAGGCGTTTGACTTCGCGCGAGGCATCGGCCACCACTTGGAATAGGTTGGGGTTGGGGCTGCGCAGGCCCTTGAGCAGGCCTTGGGCAAACCAGCCGTTGGTGTCGCCCGGCTTACCGTCAGAGGCCACGCGGTTGGCCGCAGCGGCGTAAGAGATTACGGTATCGGGCGCTGCGGCGGTGATCTGCGCCAAACCGCCGCTGCCAGAGCGATTGACCACGGGGGTGTTGCGGCAGGCATCGAGCCAAACAATTTTGAGCTTGGCGCTGCGGCTGATTTTTTCGAGCAGCCAGTCCAAGGACACGCCGTCAGCCTCGACCATGCTCAGGCTGTCCACAGGTTTGGCATCCACCGGCATGAGCCAGTTGCGCCCGTCGATCTGCGCGCCGTGGCCCGAGAAGTACACCAGGGCCACCTCGGCATTTTTTGCGCGTTGGGCAAATTGGCCCACCACTGCGATCATGGCACTGCGGTCCAGGTCTTCGTGCACTTTTTCTACCTCGAAGCCCATGCTCTTGAGCTGCGCAGCCAAGGCCCGCGCGTCGTTGCGGGCGTTGTTCAAACGGCCCCAGTGGCCTTGCATCCTGGCCTCGGGGCTGTTGCCTGCGTAGCCGTCGTTGCCAATGAGCAGGGCATGGCGCTGGGCTTGCGCGGGCAGCGCTAGCGCTAGGCAGAGTACGGCCACCCCCCAGCCCAGCCAGCTTGAGATTTTTCGCATGTGTTGTTCCTCCCTTCAACGCCATGGGTTTGTGCCCATTAAGCTGCCTGGATTTTGCATCCTCAATGGCGCTGGATGTGGCGTGAACTATGGCCTACGGTGACCACGGCGCCGTCTTCGCTCAGCACGGCGAACAGGTGGCGCTGCTTTTCTACCGCCAGCCGATCGGCTTTGGGCAGGTGCTGGCTGAGTCTGTCCAGATCGCGTTTACGAAACAGCACCAGCTCGCGGCCTCCGCCGCCACAGGGGTAGGTCTTGCCCCAGTCCAGCAGGGTCTGCAGCGCGCCGCTGTGCACACCGCGTTGCTTGGCCCGTGCCTTGGCGTGGTGGGAGAAGCGCCAGTCCTTCGGCGTCAAGTCGGTTGCTGGCCCGGCCTTGGGAGCCTGGGTTTCTGGGCTGGACAGGTGGTGAAAGTGCGGGGTACGGCCCTGGCCTTATTGCGGTGCGCTGAACATGGCTGCAATCTCCTGGCTCAGTGGTGCAGCGCCTCCACAAACTTGGGGTGCATCAGACCAGCTGGCAAGGAGATGTACGCGGGGGGAGTTGGGTTTGGGGAAGATTAGGCGTGCATGGGGTCGTGCACGCCGCAAAAGCTCAAGCTGCTGCGCTGCACCGATCAACGGTTGGCACGCACCATCAGAACAGCATGTTTCTCATCTGGTCTGATGGGCACGACATGACCATATCGAAAATCAACAACCCACGCTAAATTAGCCCGAACCACACCACGGGTTGCCGTCCAGTGTTTGTCCGTTAATGGAAACACTTGAGCTCGAATAGCTGGTGTTACAAACATTCCATCGCAAAGGCCAGAAACTGGCTCCAGTCCATCTTCTAGATCAACAAAGAGCCATGAATTGAGTGGTGTACTGCACCAAATCAAGCTTTGCAGTTCGCGCACAGTGGGCACACGCCAGCCATTACCCACCGACCATGGAGCCTCGTAAAACGTGAAGGTTTTGACTTGCCCCGCACATCTGCTTCCGCTCCATGTTTGCCCCACGCTGCACCGTGCCCAAATCAGGCCGGTTTGTAAGTCTTTCACCTCACTGCCATCGCCCAGCACCTGATAGCGGCCGTACAGCAATGCAGGGGGCGAGGTGAAGATTGTGTCGGCCCTCGTGGAAGTTGAGGGTACGGCGGTCACTATTGGCCATGGCGCATCTGACGGGGTCGCAGTGATCACTGGCTCGGCTGCAGCTTTCTCCCGCTCGGCCAACTGTTTTTTGAGCTGCGCAATTTCAGCGTCTTTGGCGCTGGTGTCAGGCAAAGGTGCGGCCTGTACTGCCACAGGCACAAAACTGAAGGGCTGGGTGTCGGTGGCGATGGCGCGGTACTCCACGTTTTGCGCACCGTCTTTTTCGTTTTTCGTCAGGGCATACACGCGCCGGGCCACGTTGTGGGCCAACTGATTCACGCTGGGGCTGGGGCGCACCATTTCTTCGAGCAAGACGCGGGTGAAGACGCTGTTGCGGGTCTTGTCTTGGCCATTGTTCAAAAAGGCCAGCGCCTCTTGGCCGTGCGCGGCGGCGTACATCACCAACTGCTCCACGCCCGATGCGGCCACGGGCGGCGTGGTTTGCAAGCCCACCGAAGGTGAATCGCTTTTGCCATTGGGCTTCACGGTGGGGAAGCTGCGGCAGGCGTCCAGAATCGACACCAGCACGCGGGGCTTCATGTCGGCCATGGCCTTGAGCGCGTCGTTCACACCCAGGTATTGCTGCAACACGCGGCCCGGCGGGGCCAGGCGGTTCAAGGCCGGGGCATCGGTGGGCACCAGCAGGTTGCCCAAGACTTCATGGGTCACACCATGCCCGCTGAAATAAAACACCACCTCGTCGCCGGGTTGTATGGTTTTTTGAAAATCTTCCACGTCTTTGTTCAGCGCCGCTGCGTTGCGGTTGAGCAGCGCTTGGCCGCTGTGCACCACAAAGCCCAGGCTGCGCAGCACGCGGGCCAGGTCTTGGGCATCGGCCTCGCTGCGGGGCAGTGTGCCAATGTGGGTGTAGTTGGCGTTGCCAACGACCAAGGCACGTTTGGCCGCGTATGCGGGCATGGCAGCCAACATGCCCAGCATACCCAGGCCTATGCACACGGCCAGCCAGCGCAGGGTTTGTCGCAGTTTTTCACGCCCAGCCCACATGGCGGCAGCGATCATGCTTGAAGGCCACGCCTCACTGAGCGGCCAGCAGGCGAATGCGCACGCGGCGGTTTTGGCCATCCTTGGCCGGTTCCACGGCGGGCTGGCTGGCGCCGTAGCCCACAGCTTGCACGCGCCGGGTGTCCACCCCATAGCGTTGGCGCAATTGGTCGCGCACATACGCAGCGCGGCGGCAACTGACGTCGCGGTTCACAGCGTCGGGGCTGCCGTCGGCGTTGGCATGGCCTTCAATAACCCACTGGTGCTGCGCATACGCAGGGTTGTTGATGTGCTGCGCCACCAGCCGCAGGTTGTTATCAAGGGCGGTGGGGCTGAATTCATGCTGGTTGCGGCCATAGACCCAGCGCACACCCAGATAACGGTCTGTGCCTTGCCAGGCTTGGCCAGGGGCGCTTTTGCTCTGGACGGGCGGTGCAGCGCCAGGCGGATTGGTTAGCTTGAAGCAGTTGTCCAGGTCTTCTTGCGCAATGTCCACCTTGACGCCCCTGGGGGTGTAGCCTTTGGCCCCTTCATCCAGGTCGGGGCTGAGCAAGCGGGCAACGATGTCAGGAGTGAGTTGGCCTTCGTCAAAATCGCGCTTGTTCTGGGCTGCAATCGCAGCCGCTTGCTCGGGGGTACCCGTGCGGTCTTGCGCCCAGACGCTCGGGGCGAACAAGAAACTGACAGCAAGGACTAGCTCAATGATGCGGCGCGGCATGGACATGGGCAGGGCTCCGGCAGGTAGGTGTGATTTGGTTTGCATTTTGCCTTGGAAATTACTCGGCCAAGCGGCAGTGTCAACGGCTTTGTGCTTGTGCAACTTTTGCTGTTCCACCGCCTTTACGTGCACTTCAAATATCCACACTCCAAAACAGAGGTTTTGGGGAAACACTCACTGGGCCTCTTGGGCATCTTGCAGGGAGGAGTGTTCAAAGGCGGGAATAAAGAGGGCCATTTCAGCGGCGGTCATGCCCACCTCGGGGGTTTACGCCACAGCTTGCCACTGCGCCAACGCGGCCATCACTTGGGTGAGGATGGTTTTTGCCTGCGTTGCATCCAGCTCAAAGCACGGGGCTTGTTGCAAGAGTTGACGCACCGAACGGATGGGGCCAGTGTCTTCGCTTAGCTAGGTTTTGGATTCGTACGTTTTTTCGGGGATGGAGTTGAGGTCAAAGTACGCCGGGTCTTTGGTGGGTGTTGGAGATCATGCAACGCTGCCCAAAAAATCGGCTTCCGGTGATTCTTTCGTTTCGACACAAAGGTTTGCGCCGGTTTTAAGAAACTAGCCATGCAGCAGGCATACAGACCGCGCATACACCCCGTTTGCGCATGGTTTTAGCGGCACTGGATACGGCACTCAAAATCGAAGACATGGACTCGCCAGGCTTTCGCTTGCATGCCTTGAAAGGCATGAAACCCAAACGCTGGTCAGTCACCATCAACGGCAATTGGCGACTAACTTTCGAATTTAACAACGGCAACGCTGAAGTCGTGGACTACGAGAACTACCACTGATGAACATGATCAACCCACCACACCCAGGCGAATTCATCGCCCAAATTTATCTGGAGTGCTCTGGCACGAGCTGCCGGGAACTCGCGGGCCACTTGGGCGTGGCGGTCTCCACCATCAGCCGCTTGCTCAGTGGCCACACCGGCATCAGCCCCGAGA
>JARXAU010000079.1 GCA_029865675.1 Rhodoferax sp. | reverse complement strand
GTCAGCATGGCGGTGGTGGTGGTTTTGCCATGGGTACCGGCCACGGCCAGCACGTGGCGGCCCTGCAAGACGTGTTCAGCGAGCCACTGCGGGCCGCTGGTGTAGGGCGCACCGGCGTCCAAAATAGCTTCAATCAGCGGGAACTTAGCCGCGCCGGCCTCTGTGCGGCTGCGGCTCACAGTGTTGCCAATCACAAACATATCGGGCTTGATCGCCAGCTGGTCGGCGCCAAAACCCTCAATCAGATCAATTCCCAACGCACGCAACTGGTCACTCATGGGCGGGTAGACCCCGGCGTCGCAACCGGTCACCCGGTGGCCCGCTTCACGCGCCAGCGCCGCCAAACCGCCCATGAAAGTGCCGCAAATGCCCAATATATGAATATGCATCGCGCGAGTTTAGCCACCCACCCCGGGGCACCTGCCGGCACGGGCGGGCACAATGCGCGCATGGAAAGTTACCAAGCTGAGATCGCGGCAGCCGCAGCCCGGATGATTGTGGAGGAGGGTCTGGACTACGGCGCCGCCAAGCGCCGCGCCGCCAAACAGCTCGGCGCGGGCGGGCGCGGCGGCTTGCCCGACAACGACCAAGTGGAAGCGGCGGTCGAGGAATACATCGCACTGTTCTGTGCAGACACCCAGCCGCAAGAGTTGCGCGCGCTGCGCGAACTGGCCTTGGAGTGGATGCAGAGACTGGCGCGCTTCCAGCCCTATTTGGGCGGCGCGGTCTGGCGCGGCACCGCCACCCGGAACTCTGACATCTACCTGCAGCTGTTTTGCGAAGACTCGAAAGCGGCAGAAATCGCACTGATAGATATGGGCGTGCGCTTTGAAGCACGCTCGGTGCCGGGCTTTCAGGGCACGCTGGTGGACGCACTCAGCGTGCATGTCCGCAGCGAGACGCTAGGACAAAACATGGGCGTGCACTTGATGGTTTATGACCTGGACGATATCCGCGGTGCCCTGCACCCGGATTCCCGGGGCCGCAGTCCCCGGGGTGATGCGGCCGCCCTTCAACGCCTGATGGAAAATACATCCCCATGAACCAGCACTTTGATCCTGAGTCCGCGTTTAAACATCCGCCCGGCGAACCGAGCGCCCACACCAGCGAGGTACAAGCGGCATTGGCGCGCTTACCACGTCGAGCGATTCTGGTGGGAGCTGCCATCACGGCGGTGGGCGCAGGCATGACCGCGTCCTGGATGCGCAATATGCCACCTGAAGCGCCCGCAGTTACCGCTGCCGTTCCCGACTTTTGGGATCTGAAGTGGCGCACACCGTCGGGCGGGGCGCTATCAATGCAATCACTCCAAGGGCGTCCACTGCTGATTAATTTCTGGGCGACATGGTGCCCGCCATGCGTGGAAGAACTCCCGCTAATTAATGCCTTTTTTCAACAAAATCAAGCTAACGGCTGGCAAGTGCTGGGTTTGGCGGTGGACAAGCCCGCTTTGGTGCTGTCATTTCTGGCCCGCAATCCATTGGCATTCCCCGTCGCTATGGCGGGTTTTGGCGGCACGGAACTGAGCAAAGCCTTGGGGAACCTTTCGGGAGGGCTACCTTTTTCTGTGACCCTCAATGCGAAGGGCGGCATCATTCAGAGAAAAATGGGGCAGCTCGACGCCAACGATTTGGCCTTGTTGCGTGGTCTAAAATAGTCTGACTGAAGCGTAAACGCTTTACCCGCCCGGCGCGAAAACCAGAAGAATTCGCGTTTTTCAACTAATTTGTCGAATTTTGCTGACATTTAGCACAAATTGCAAATTGTTGAGTATTTTTTAAGACAGGTTCGCCAGCAGGTGGACACACACTGAGGGAGACCCCATGGACTTACGAAAACTCAAAACTCTGATCGATCTGGTTTCGGACTCCAATGTCTCGGAGCTGGAGATTACTGAGGCAGAGGGTAAGGTTCGCATCGTCAAAGGCTCCAACGCCGTGGTCCAAGGCTACGCACCAGCGCCAGTGCCGATGACGCCAAGCGCAGTGGTGCCATCGGCACTGGCCGCTCTCCCCGCCGAAGTCGCAGCAGCCGAGGCACCCGCGCTGCACGCAGTCAAATCGCCTATGGTCGGGACCTTTTACAGGTCGGCTTCGCCAGGTGCCAAGTCGTTTGTTGAAGTGGGTGACATGGTCAAGGCGGGCGACACGATCTGCATCATTGAGGCCATGAAGATCCTGAACGAAATCGAGGCCGGCAAAGCAGGCAAAGTCACCCAAATACTGTGCGAAAACGGCCAGGCGGTGGAATACGGGCAATCGTTGCTGACCATCGAATAGGCCACGCACCGAAATGTTCAAAAAAATCCTGATCGCCAACCGTGGCGAAATTGCCCTGCGAATCCAACGCGCTTGCCGCGAGTTGGGTGTCAAAGCGGTGATGGTGTACTCAGAGGCAGACCGGGACGCCAAGTACGTGCGCTTGGCAGAAGAGGCGGTGTGTATCGGACCTGCCGCATCCAGCCTGAGCTACCTCAATATGCCGGCCATCATCTCTGCGGCAGAGGTCACCGATGCGGAGGCCATTCACCCAGGCTATGGGTTTTTGAGCGAAAACGCCGATTTTGCGGAACGGGTCGAAAAAAGCGGTTTCCAGTTTATTGGCCCGACACCAGAGTCGATCCGCCTGATGGGCGATAAGGTGTCCGCCAAGCAAGCCATGATCCGCGCGGGCGTCCCTTGTGTGCCGGGGTCCGAGGGCGAGTTGCCTGACGATGCGGTCCAAATTCGGCGCATCGCCAAAACAGTGGGCTACCCCGTCATCATCAAAGCCGCAGGCGGCGGCGGCGGGCGCGGTATGCGGGTGGTGCACACCGAGGCGGCTCTTGTCAACGCGGTCACCATGACAAAGGCTGAAGCCGGTGCAGCCTTCGGCAACCCTTCGGTATACATGGAAAAGTTCCTCCAGAACCCGCGCCACATCGAGATTCAGGTGCTGGCAGACACCTTTAAAAACGCGGTGTATCTGGGGGAGCGCGACTGCTCCATGCAGCGGCGCCACCAAAAAATTCTTGAAGAAGCGCCCGCACCCGGCATCAATCGCAAACTCATTGAACGCATCGGTGAGCGCTGCGTGACTGCGTGTAAAAAAATGGGCTACCGGGGCGCGGGCACCTTCGAGTTTTTGTACGAGGCGGGTGAGTTTTACTTTATTGAGATGAACACGAGGGTGCAAGTCGAGCATCCCGTGACCGAGTTGGTCACGGGTATCGACATCGTCAAGACCCAGATCATGGTGGCTGCAGGAGAAAAACTGCCCTTCACCCAACGACAAATTACGATACATGGACACGCCATTGAGTGCCGCATCAATGCCGAAGATCCCTACAACTTCACACCCTCTCCAGGCCGGATCACCACTTGGCACGCGCCAGGCGGACCGGGCGTGCGGGTGGACTCGCACATCTACACCAATTACTTTGTGCCGCCCAACTACGACTCCATGATTGGCAAACTCATAGTCCACGGTGACACCCGCGAACAAGCGCTGGCGCGCATGCGCACCGCATTGTTGGAAACCGCAGTGGAAGGCATCAAGACCAACATCCCGCTGCACCGCGAGCTGATGGTGGATGCCAAATTCATGGCTGGAGGCACCAATATCCACTACCTAGAACATTGGCTGGAGCAGCACAAACGCTGAAATCTGCCATGTTTGAACTGCGCCTGATGTGCCCGGAACACCGGGTAGAAGCCTTGAGTGATGCGCTCGAAGCCCTGGACGCGCTCAGCGTCAGCGTAGAAGACGCGGATGCGCAAACCGACGCTGAAATTGCTCTGTTTGGCGAACCTGGAATGCCAGCACCCAAAGACGGCTGGCAACGATCGCGCCTAAGTGCCTTGTTTACGAATGATCGTGCGGCAACTCAAGCAGGCTCGATTTTGCAGGCACAAGACTTTTTTGAAGACTGCAGCCTTTTGGGCACCGTGGCGGTACCGGACGAGGACTGGGTACGGCTGACACAGTCGCAGTTTGCGCCAGTGGCCATCACGCCTACGTTCTGGATCGTCCCTACTTGGCACACGCCACCCGAATCCGCGCACACGGTAATCCGGCTAGACCCCGGACTCGCATTTGGCACAGGCACCCACCCAACCACCCGCATGTGCTTGCGCTGGATTGCCAGCCATCCGATGCCGCAACGCGTGCTCGACTATGGCTGCGGCTCTGGAATCTTGGCCATCGCGGCAGCGAAGTTTGCTGCAGCACAGGTTTTGGCGGTGGACATTGACCCGGCGGCGGTTGACTCCACCGAGCGCAACGCGCTTGCAAACCATACGCACTTGGACGCTGGCCTGCCAGAGCGCGCGCAGGGTCAATACGGTTTGGTATTGGCCAACATTCTTGCCTCGCCACTGAAAGTGCTCGCGCCCTTGCTATGCGCCCACGTTGCAAGCGGTGGCCAGCTGGTACTTGCGGGCATTTTGGAGCGCCAGGCTGAGGAGCTGGTGCAGGCTTACGCGCCCCATTGCGCACTCCGCGTCTCGGACCACCAAGAAGGTTGGATACTGATGACTGCGGTGTTGTAAGCCAGCCAAACGCCACGTACCGCCGCCCGCCGAGCACGACCCAATGAGTCTGACTACCCAGTGCCCGCAGTGTCTGGCAGCTTTCCATGTAGCGCCAGAACAGCTTCGCGAAGCACGAGGCTGGGTACGCTGCGGCCTGTGCGGGGAGGTTTTTAGCGCTCAGGCGCATGCTTTGCCTGAGACGCCCAACCCGCAGTTCGTTCGCCATGAAGACCCAGTGGCCCAAGTCGTCAAAGAGCCTGTGGAACCAAGCGCCGCCCTTAAGGTGCAGGTGGAAAGCCCCACCTTGTCCCGCCCTCGAACAGTGCGCGCTAAGGGAATATGGCTGGCATCGGCAGCGATGGTTTTTTTGTTTGGGGTTCAGCTGGCGGTAGGGCAGCGCCACGACTTGGCAGCCCAGTTTCCATTAGCAGCGTCATGGCTACAGTCTTTGTGTGGTGTGCGCCATGCCTGCAGCTTGCGCGATGTGCGAAGTATTGTGATCAGGGACTCCCACTTCGAGGCGGTGGATTCGAACCACTTCAAACTCAGTGCATCGCTGGTAAACACCTCTGGGTTGTACCAGCAGGCACCATCACTTGCACTGGAACTCACAGATTCGGCAGATCAGGTGGTTGCTCGCAAGTCATTTGAACCGAAAGAATGGGGCGCTCAGGCTGAGACGCTGTCCAGCCAAACCGTGTGGCCAGTGCTTCTATGGGTTGAGATCGACTTGCCCGCCGATGCGCACCCAGTGGCAGGCTACCGCTTAAAAGCCATTTACCCTTGAAGCTTAGAAATTGAATTCGCGAATTTAAGGTGCAAAAAAGCCCGGCACCTTTCAAAGATACCGGGCTTTTGGGCCATACGCGAAAACGTTTAGGGCTTTGTAGCGCTTGGAAAAGGCCACGCAGCCTTTGGGTTCAACGTTGTCTGCGCTGGTGCTGCGGGCTTTTTGGCAGCTACTTTCTTCGCTGGCGCGGCCTTGGCGGGGGCGGCCTTCTTAGCAGCTACCTTTTTCGCCGGGGCGGTTTTGACAGCAGCCTTTTTAGCGGGTGCTGCCTTCGCAGGGGCTACTTTTTTGGCAGCCGCTTTTTTAGCAGGCGCTGACTTTTTGGCGGGTACAGCGGCCGTTACAGCCGGCTTCACCGCAGCCACTTTTGCAGGCGCTGCGGTTTTCGCTGCAGGCTTCTTGGCAGGAGCCTTCACCGCAGCCTGGGCTGGCGCTGCTTTTGAAGGAGGCGCTTTTTTAGCAAGGGCTTTCTTCGCCGGTGCCGCTACCGCCTTTGGAGCAGCCGCCTTTTTTGCTACCGCCTTCTTGGCTGGTGCTGCAACGGAGGCAGCTTTGCTAGCAATCACTTTGGTTGCGGGAGTGGCCTTTTTCGCGGCCGATTTTTTTGCAGTTGCCATAACTTTCTCCTTGATCAGTTTGCAAAGAGCACTTTTTGCCTATTGGATAACAAAAAGAGATTCATGTGGTTGGGCAGGTTCCCAGCGACATGAACGTGGGACCAAGCCATCACCGCACAGAGTGCGTGGCAGGCTTGGATTGTTCGGCCATCCTGATTCAAAAACCTTAATCCCAAGACAAGGCTCCACCAGACTGGTATTCGATTACGCGGGTTTCGAAGAAATTGCGCTCTTTCTTCAGGTCGATCATTTCGCTCATCCAAGGGAAAGGATTCTCCTCGTGGGGAAACAAAGGCTCCAAACCAATTTGGGTCGCCCGGCGATTGGCAATGTAGCGAAGATAACCCTTGAACATAGACGCGTTCATGCCCAGCACGCCACGTGGCATAGTGTCCTCGGCATAGCGGTATTCCAGTTCCACCGCCTTTTCGAACAACGCCTTGATCTCGGCCTTGAACTCGGAGGTCCACAGGTGGGGGTTTTCCGCCTTGAGCTGGTTGATCAGGTCGATGCCAAAGTTGCAGTGCATGGACTCGTCACGCAAGATGTACTGGTACTGCTCGGCTGCACCTGTCATCTTATTTTGGCGTCCCAACGCCAGAATTTGCGTGAAACCGACGTAAAAGAACAAGCCTTCCATCAAACAGGCAAACACAATCAAAGACTTCAGCAGTGTCTGATCCGTTTCGGGTGTTCCGGTGTGGAAGTGCGGGTCCATGATCGCTTGGATGAAGGGGATCAGAAACTCGTCTTTGTCGCGAATGGATTTGACTTCGTTGTAGGCGCTGAAAATCTCGCTTTCGTCCAAGCCAAGAGACTCCACGATGTACTGGTAAGCGTGGGTGTGAATTGCTTCCTCAAAGGCCTGGCGCAGCAAGAACTGACGGCACTCCGGCGCCGTGATGTGGCGGTAAGTGCCCAACACAATGTTGTTAGCCGCCAGCGAATCCGCAGTCACAAAAAAACCTAAATTACGTTTAATGATGCGGCGCTCGTCATCGGTCAGGCCGTTGGGGTCTTTCCAGAGCGCGATATCGCGCGTCATGTTGACCTCTTGCGGCATCCAGTGGTTGGCGCATGTGGCGAGGTATTTTTCCCAAGCCCATTTGTATTTGAAAGGCACCAACTGGTTAACGTCGGTTTGACCATTGATGATGCGTTTGTCCGAGGCTTTGACCCGCCGCGTCGCAACAGCGGGCGCAACCACTTCGTGTGGCGCATGCAGCACAGGCAATGGACCGCCAAACATCGGCGCGAGCACCGCTGACGCGAGTGGCTGTGGTGGCAAGGCAAAGTTGTTTTGCGATGCGGGTTTGATCTCTTCTTCCCAGGTAAGCATAGATTTTTCCAATGGTTCGATTATGGGAGTAGCAACGCCAATTGCAAAGCGCTGGCGCACTACTCGGCTGATTTAAATGGTGTGGCATTCGTCACCGAATGCCACACTGACAAACTTATTGGCAGGACTCGCAAGTGGGGTCGTCCACTCCGCAAAATTTGATGTCGGTGGCGGCCGTTGCGCTGGCTGTCATTTGATCTTGGGCTGCTGCAGCCGCGGCTTCTAGCAATGACACGGATCGCGCGCCAGAGACGCCAGCGAGGACAACGCCGGACTCGGACGACACCGAGTTCATGCGCCCCGAACTCACCGTGGACTTCTCTGCATGGGTGGCCGACATGGTGCGCAGGTAGTAGGTGGTTTTCAGACCGCGCACCCAAGCAAGCTTGTAGGTGTCGTCGAGTTTTTTGCCCGAGGCGCCGGCCATATAAATATTCAGCGATTGCGCTTGGTCGATCCACTTTTGGCGGCGCGCTGCAGCTTCGACCAGCCAGCGGGTTTCCACCTCAAACGCGGTGGCGTAGAGCTGTTTGATTTCGTTTGGAACGCGGTCCATGGGGCTGAGCGAGCCATCGAAATGCTTCAGATCCATCACCATCACGTCGTCCCACAGCCCAACGCGCTTGAGGTCGCGCACCAGGTAGCTGTTGATGACCGTGAACTCGCCCGACTACTTGGACTTGACCGACAGGTTGCCAAAGCAAGGCTCGATCGACGCGTCCACGCCAATGATGTTGGAGATGGTCGCGGTGGGGGCGATGGCCACGCAGTTGGAATTGCGCATGCCGTCTTTGGCAATCTTGCGGCGCAGCGCGTCCCAGTCCATGGTGCTGGAGCGGTCCACTTCCACATAGCCGCCGCGGGCCTTGGCCAGCAGGTCCAGCGTGTCAAAGGGCAATATGCCCTGGTCCCACAAAGAGCCTTTGAAGCTGGAATAGCAACCGCGCTCACGCGCCAAGTCGGTAGACGCCCAGTAGGCGTAGTAGCTCACGGCTTCCATGGACGTGTCGGCAAAAGCCACAGCGGCTTCGCTGGCGTAGGGAATGCGCAGCTCGTACAAGCTGTCTTGGAACGCCATGATGCCAAGGCCCACCGGGCGGTGGCGCACGTTCGAATCGCGCGCCTTCTTGACCGCGTAGTAATTGATTTCGATGACGTTATCGAGCATGCGCATGGCCGTGGTGATGGTGCGCTTGAGCTTGTCGTGATCCAGCACCTTGCCGTTCTCGCCGTCTTTCAAGTGCTGCAGCAAGTTAACCGAGCCCAGGTTGCACACTGCGGTCTCGGTGTCCGAAGTGTTGAGCGTAATCTCGGTACACAAGTTACTGGAGTGCACCACACCGGCGTGTTGCTGGGGCGAGCGCACATTGCAGGCGTCCTTGAAGGTGATCCAAGGGTGGCCGGTCTCAAACAGCATGGTGAGCATCTTGCGCCACAGGTCGGCCGCCTCTACCACGCGCGAGGGTTTGATGAGGCCCTGGGCCGCTTGCAACTCGTAAGCCACATAAGCCTTCTCGAAATCAGCACCAAACTTGTCGTGCAAATCCGGCACATTGGACGGCGAAAACAGTGTCCACTGGCCTTTTTCCATCACGCGGCGCATGAACAGATCTGGAACCCAATTGGCCGTGTTCATGTCGTGAGTGCGGCGGCGGTCGTCGCCGGTGTTTTTGCGCAGCTCCAGAAACTCTTCGATGTCCAGGTGCCAGGTTTCCAGGTAAGTGCACACCGCGCCCTTGCGCTTGCCGCCCTGGTTGACCGCTACTGCCGTGTCGTTAACCACTTTGAGGAAGGGCACGACGCCTTGCGACTCGCCGTTGGTGCCCTTGATGCGCGAACCCAGAGCGCGCACACGCGTCCAATCGTTGCCCAGGCCACCGGCAAACTTGGACAGCAAGGCGTTTTCTTTGATGGACTCGTAAATGCCGTCCAGATCGTCGGGCACCGTGGTCAAGTAGCAGCTCGACAGCTGGGAACGCAGACCGCCGCTGTTGAAAAGCGTGGGCGTGCTCGACATGAAGTCAAAGGACGACAGCACTTCATAGAACTCGATGGCGCGGGCTTCCCGGTCGGTCTCATTGAGCGACAAGCCCATGGCAACGCGCATGAAAAAGACTTGCGGCAGCTCAATGCGTGCTTTGGCATGGTGCAGGAAATAGCGGTCATACAGAGTTTGCAAACCCAGGTAATCAAACTGCAAGTCCCGCTCGGCCTTGAGCGCTGCTCCCAAACGCACCAGGTCAAACTGCAACATCTTTTCGTCGAGCAACTCGTAACGCACGGCCTTTTTAATACAGTCAGGAAAATAGTCTGCATAAGCTGCCTGCATGTCAGCGCTGACAACATCGCGGCCCAAGACTTCACGAGAGATCGTGTGGAACAACAGGCGTGCGGTGGCGTAGGTGTAGTCCGGATCTTTCTCAATCAATGTGCGCGCCGCCAGGATCGAGGCTTTGAACACTTCGTCCATGGGCACACCGTCGTACAAATTGCGCATGGTTTCGGCGATGATGGGTTCGGCTTGAACGTCTGCCCCCAAACCGGAACACGCTGTTTCGATGCGCTGCGTCATCGCGTTCATGTCCAGCGCCACGCGCTGACCGCGGTCCAGCACATGGATAGTCGGAGCAACGGGCGTCATGTCGGCAAGCTGTTTTGCGCGTTCTTGGGTTCGGCGCTCGCGGTACAGCACATAAGCCCGCGCCACTTCATGGTTGCCTGCGCGCATCAAGCCGAGTTCGACCTGGTCTTGTACGTCTTCGATGTGGAAGGTGCCGCCGCCTGGTCGCGAGCGCATGAGTGCGCGCATCACCTGCTGGGTGAGGGCCTCGACATTTTCCCGGACACTGGCAGAGGCAGCGCCCTGGGTTCCGTGAACCGCCAATGAGGCCTTCATGATGGCGACAGCGATCTTGTTAGGCTCGAAGGGCACCACCGCACCGTTGCGCCGAATAATCTGGTAGCTGGCCAAAGCACTAACGCTGCCCGACTCAGAAACATGGGCTCCTAAGGGCATGGCCACAGCTCCGGCAGGGGAAAGGGTAGTAAGGGTTTGCATGGCGTCCTTTGACAATCGGTGTTTTCGTAAAAAATGAGGGCTATTTGCTGACGGTATGGCGTAAACGGCGTCGGGCTCAAAACTTGGAAACCACTATATCTGGTGTTTGAACGGTGCGCAAGCCACTACCGGTAGTGTAGCCGCACTTCAGATCGGGGACTGAAGTGGAGCGGCTGCCACGGGGACTACAAGCGCCGTAAGCCACATTCAAAAAATTGATTTAAAACACAAAAAATGCGACTCTTTTCGCGTTCGATGAAAGTACCCGCGCTCTCCCAAACGGGTGGCGTCGAGCCAAAACGGACGCTTTAGGCGTCTGGCAGACCAAGACCCAAGGTCGCGGCGAGGGGGCGCAATTCCGCCCAGCGAAATCCCGGGCCGGGGTCGTTCTTGCGACCCGGCGCAATGTGCTCGTGACCGGCCAAATAGCGCAGGGGGTACTGGCGCGCTATCGCAGCAATCAGCTGCGCCAAGGCTTGGTACTGCTGCGGCTCAAACACGTCGCCTTCAAGCCCCTCCAATTCAACACCGATGGAGTCATCGTTGCAGTCGCCTCGGCCCCGGTAGCTTGATGCGCCGGCATGCCAGGCCCGCTCATCGCAGCTCACAAATTGCCAGAGGCTGCCGTCACGGCGGATAAAGAAGTGCGCCGAGACCCGCAAACCGCGAATGGACCGGAAATACGAATGCGCGTCCCAATTCAGGCAGTTACCAAACAGTTGTGCGACCTCGGGACCGCCGTACATGCCTGGCGGCAGGCTGATCGAATGCACTACCAGCAGGTCGATACAGGCCTGCGCCGGGCGCGGGCCGAAATTGGGGGACGATTGTTGGTGCGCTGGCAGGTACCAACCGCTGCGCCACAGCGTGTCAGGTAAGTCAACGCTCATCGAGCGACCCTTGTGTTGTCCCCATTAGGCCTCGTGGCGCTGGAGATGGGCCGCACTGCAGTAGCTACCCAGGCGTCCCACGACTGCGTCAGACGCGGCGATATGCATACCGCATTGACTGCAGGACACCATCTCAAGGGGTTGCTTAGCGCTGCCGCGCGGTGGGGGCTGCTGGCGCGCTTTTCTGTCCCGGTAGGTGCGCCATTGCCAGACGATGAGCAGGGCGACCAAAAGCAGAAGCAGGTATTTCAAGCCACGCGCCCCAACACTACTTCCAACACAAAACGCGAGCCCACATAGGCGAAAAACAAAAATGCCGACCCGGTATAGAGCACCACCACCGCGCGCTTGCCACGCCAGCCAAAATAGGATCGCCCCACCAAAAGCACGGCAAAGGTGAGCCAGGACAGAACTGAAAAAGTGGTTTTATGGTCCCAGCGCCAGGCTTTTTCGTGCCCGTACACCACATCACCGAAGCCATAACCGACCAACAAAGTGGCCGTGAGCAGCACAAACCCCGCAGTGACAAAGCGGTAGGTCAATCGTTCCAATGTGAGCAGCGGAAGACCGCTTTGGGTGTCTACGCCTCGGCGCATGCGGGCTTCGGCCCGCGTCATAAACCAGGCGTGCACCACCGCCACCCCAAACAAGCCGTAACACGAAACGCCCATCGCCAGATGCACCGGCATCCAGACCGAAGCCGAACTCGGCAGCGCAGTACCGGGAAAGAGCAGCGCCAAAACAACGGACAGCGCACCCAAGCCGCTCAGTGCCCAGCGCGACGGGAGTTGAGGGTACAACTGGCGCTCTACCGCGTAGCTGGTGGCAATCAACCACGCCGTAACAGAAAGCGCGGGGGCGAAGCCAAAGCGCGCCGGGGTTTCTAAAAAGCTCAAAGTCAGCAAGCAGACATGGGCCAACCAAGCCAACCCCACCCAAAACCGAGTGACCCACGGACTCTGCGCAGAGACCCGGACAGCCGCCCAGACATAGGCAAAGGCGGTCACGGCCGTCAAACCTATGCTCACAGAGGACTCGCTGACTAAAATCATGACAACAGTTTAGCCTTTTGTCTGCTGAAGTTTTGCCAGGTAAGCCCCTGCGGCATTAGCACCCCGCCCTTCTTTTTCTTGATTCTTCCCGACTGGATTCCTATGGCCTCCGCCCTGACCGACAAACTCTCCCGACTGGTGAAAACCCTGCGCGGCCAATCGCGCATTACTGAGGACAACGTGGCCGAGATGCTGCGCGAGGTGCGCATGGCGCTCTTGGAGGCGGATGTGGCGCTGCCCGTGGTGCGCGACTTTATTGCCAGGGTCAAGGAAAAAGCGCTGGGCCAAGAAGTGCTGGGCTCTTTGCAGCCGGGCCAGGTGCTGGTGAGCATCGTGAACCAAGAACTCGCTGCCACCATGGGTGAAGGGGTGAGTGACATCAATCTTGCCGTCCAGCCCCCGGCGGTGATTTTGATGGCTGGCTTGCAGGGCGCGGGCAAAACCACCACCACCGCCAAACTGGCCAAGCACCTGATAGAGAAGCGCAAGAAGAAGGTGCTCACTGTCTCAGGCGACGTTTACCGCCCGGCGGCCATTGAGCAGCTCAAAACCGTGACGGCGCAGGCCGGGGCCCAATGGTTTCCCAGCGCACCCGACCAAAAGCCGGTGGACATTGGCTTGGCCGCCCTGGATTACGCCAAAAAGCACTTTTTTGACGTGCTGCTGGTCGACACCGCCGGCCGCTTGGCGATTGACGAGGCGCTCATGGCCGAGATCAAGGCCCTGCACACGGCGCTCAAACCAGTGGAAACGCTGTTTGTGGTGGACGCGATGCAGGGCCAGGACGCGATCAACACTGCGCGCGCCTTCAAAGAGGCACTGCCGCTGACCGGCATCATCCTCACCAAGACCGATGGCGACTCGCGCGGCGGCGCGGCGCTGTCGGTGCGCCAGGTGACCGGCGCGCCCATCAAGTTTGCGGGCACCAGCGAGAAGCTTGATGGCTTGGAAGTGTTTGATGCCCAGCGCCACGCCGGGCGGATTTTGGGCATGGGCGACATCGTGGCGCTGGTGGAGCAGGTCACGGCCGGGGTGAACGTGGAGGCGGCGCAAAAACTCGCCGCCAAGGTCAAAAGCGGCGCGGCCTTTGACCTGAACGATTTTTTAAGCCAAATCCAACAAATGAAGCAAATGGGCGGTTTGTCCAGCCTGATGGACAAGCTGCCCGCTGCGATGGCGGCCAAGGCCGGTCAAGTGGACATGAACAAAGCTGAGAAAGACATCAAGCGCAAGGAAGGCATCATCCACAGCATGACGCCGCTGGAGCGGCGCAAGCCCGACCTGATCAAAGCCACCCGCAAGCGCCGCATTGCCGCGGGCGCCGGGGTGCAGGTGCAGGAAGTGAACCGCATGCTCAAGGAATTTGAGCAAATGCAGGACATGATGAAGAAAATGAGCGGCGGCGGGATGATGAAAATGATGAAGCGCATGGGCGGCATGAAGGGCATGCCCAAGATGCCGTTTTAGTCAGCCACCCCGAGCCGTATTTACGCCGCCGGGCTGCGGTAGAAAACCTCGACCCGGCCCTTGATTTTGATCAGCAGCGGGCGGCCATGGCGGTCTTTGGTCTTGCCGGCCGGCACTTTGACCCAGCCTTCGCTGATGCAGTATTCCTCCACGTCAAAGCGCTCCTTGTCGTTCAGGCGGATGCCAATTTCGTGTTCGAACACGGCGGCCACGTGGTGGGGGCTGCGCGGGTCCACGCTCAGGTGGTCGGGCAAGGCGGGGGCAGGGAGTGCTTCGGTCATGGGTCAGTGCGTGGTGTCAGAAAAAACGAGAAAGCCCGGATTGTGAACCATGGCAGTTAATCGTCTTGGCGGGTGGTTTCGAGCTTTTGCACGTCCAGCCCTTTGCGGGTGAGGCGCGCCAACACATCGGTGTAGGTGGCCGCTTCCATGCGCGGGCTGCGCGACAAAATCCACAGGTACGCGCGCCCCGGCTCGCTCACCGCCACCCATTGGTAGTTGTCGTCCAGCTCCACCACCCAGTAGTCGCCCCACACTGCCGGTATCAGCGACAACCACGCCGGGGCGAAGCGCACTTGCAGCTTGGGCGAGTGGGCGGGTCCGATCTGGCGCGCTGCGCCAATGGCCTCGTCGACTTCGCCCGACTCACGCTTGCAACGGTTGGTGACTTGCACCTTGCCGTCCGCCTGCAGCACATAGTTTGCGCGGGTGTTGCTCACGCATTTGCGCTGAAACCAGTTGGGAAATTTGGCAATTTCGTACCAGGTGCCCATGTAGCGCGGCACGTCGAGTGCGGGCACGGTGGCCAGTGGTTCGGCGGCCGGGGCTGCGCCAGCCGTCCAAGCCAGTGCCAGGGCGAAAAAGAGGTGTTTGATGTGCATGGTCAGCGCCTCAGGCTTCGGAGGTGAGCACTTCGCCGCGCAGCGAGTAGGTGCGGGTTTCGGTGATTTTCACGTCCACCAACTGCCCGACCAGCCGGGGTTGACCGGCAAAGTTGACCACGCGGTTGCACTCGGTGCGGCCCATCAGCTCGGTGGCGTCGCGCTTGGACGCGCCCTCCACCAGAATGCGCTGCACCGTTCCCAAGCGGCTGTCGCTGATGCGGGCGATGTTGGCGTTGATCACGCCTTGCAGGTGCTGCAGGCGGCGCAGCTTGACTTCGTGCGGCGTGTCGTCGTGCAAATTGGCTGCGGGCGTGCCCGGGCGCGGGCTGAAGATGAAGCTAAAACTGTTGTCAAAGCCAATGTCGTCAATCAGCTTCATCATCTTGCCAAAGTCGTCCTCTGTCTCGCCGGGAAAGCCGACGATGAAGTCGCTGCTCATGGCCATGTCGGGGCGAATGGCGCGCAGTTTGCGCACCGTGCTCTTGTATTCCATGGCGGTGTAGCCGCGCTTCATGGCCATCAAAATGCGGTCGCTGCCGTGCTGCACCGGCAAATGCAGGTGGCTGACCAGCTTGGGCAGCTTGTCGTAGGCGGCAATCAAGCTGGGCGTGAATTCATTGGGGTGGCTGGTGGTGTAGCGCAGGCGCTCAATGCCGGGGATGTCGCTCACGTATTCGAGCAGCGTGGCAAAGTCTGCGACCTCACCGCCAGCCCCAGGGCCCACCATGGGCGCGCGGTAGGCGTTGACGTTTTGGCCCAAGAGCGTGATTTCTTTCACGCCCTGGTCGGCCAGACCGGCTACCTCCACCAGCACGTCGTCAAACGGGCGGCTCACTTCCTCGCCGCGCGTGTAGGGCACCACGCAGTAGCTGCAGTATTTGGAGCAGCCTTCCATGATGCTGACAAAGGCCGAAGCGCCCTCCACCTTGGCTGGGGGCAGGTGGTCAAATTTTTCGATCTCGGGAAAGCTGATGTCCACCTGCGCGCGGCCTTGCAGGCGGCGCTGGTTCAGCATCTCGGGCAGGCGGTGCAGGGTTTGCGGGCCGAACACCACGTCCACATAGGGCGCGCGCGCAATGATGGCCGCGCCTTCCTGGCTGGCCACGCAGCCGCCCACGCCGATTTGCACACCTTGTTTGGCCAGGTGCTTGACCCGGCCCAGATCGGAAAACACCTTCTCTTGCGCCTTTTCGCGCACCGAGCAGGTGTTGAACAAAATCAGGTCCGCGTCTTCCACGACCTCGGTTTTCTCATAGCCCTGGGCGGCGTGCAGCACGTCGGCCATCTTGTCCGAGTCGTACTCGTTCATCTGGCAGCCAAAGGTTTTGATAAAGACTTTTTTGGACATGGGAAATTCTCAGAAATGGGGGGCGGGGCTTAGGCCTAAGGGTGCCCGCTTCGGGCCCCGGGTCGGCACCACTTAAGGGGAAGTAGGCAGCTTCAGCGCGGCCTCGGCCTCGGTCAATATCCACACTTGGTGTACTTGCCCATTGGGTTCGCGCACAAAGTTCACCACGGTTTTTTGACCGATCAGCTGGCCGGACAGGACCAGCATATTGTTGGCGCCGAAAATGCGCGCGCCCGGTGACAGGCGGTCGGGCTTGCCGTTGAGCAGCAGGTCGGGCGGCTGGGTGACTATGAGGAGGCCGCGCTCGGCCTGGGGCGGAAACGGGCGCGGATTGGTGCTTTGGCCCGATGCTGCCAAAGACAGGGCGCACAGTGCGAGCGCCAGCGAGACGGCAAAAGCAGGACGATGGGGAAAGGTGGCGCGGGGCGCCTGTGGGGTGCAGCGGTTCATGGTGTGTATCCAGAGGCTGGGTGAAAAAACAGAGCGAACTCTAACATTCACCCTGCGCATAGCCGCTTGGCCAGCAGCGCGGCCCAAGGTGTGTGCGGCGGGTTTACTGCGGGGCGTTCTGTGACGGGCGGGGTGCGATACGGGTTTGCTTCCACCACGCAGAAAAGCTGGCACACAGCCGAGCCACCGGCTCAAACAACAGCGGCTTGGGGTGGATGTGGTGCGGCAGAGCCGATAACTGCGCGGGGAACTTGCCCAGGTGCAAGTCGCCCACCACATGCAAGCTGCGGGCGCCAGCCAATGCGGTGCAAATTGCCCCGCTATCGGCAAACCAGCGCGCGGACGCCATTTGTGCCATGCGCTGGCCGACAAAGTGCCAGCGCAGCGCGCTCCAGGGATTCGCTTGGTGGAATTCGGCAATGGCGATGGCAATGCACACCGCGTCTTGCGGCACGCCTGCCGGGCGCTGGCCTAAAGACCAGGCGTGCACCAGCCAGACGTCCTTGCCCGCAACGGCGTCGGCGTTTGGCGAAGTAAAGCCCAGAGATGCGGGCGGCGCGGCCAGCACGGCGGGTTCCTCGGTGGCGGCAAAAGGGTTGAGGCCAGACGGCGCGCGCGGCAGCAGGCGCTTGGGGCTGCGCGCCACTGCGTCCAGCGCCTCGTAGCTGGTGTCTATCACCGTGCCCGGACTGTGCCAGTGCGCGGGCGCGTAGCGGGCCACGTTGTCGGCGTTAAACAAATAGGGCTTAGTGCTGCCGGTGCCTGCAACCCACTGCCAGCTCAGGTGGTTGCTGGCCAGGTCGCCGTCCAGCAGGTGCGCAATCATCCAGCGTGCACCCGCGTGCCAATGCACCTTGCGGATGTGCACCAGGTAGCTGGCCAACCACATGCGGGCGTGGTTGTGCAGGTAGCCCGTGGCGTACAGGGTGCGCACCGCTTCGTCAATGGCCGGGATGCCAGTCGCCGCCTGGCGCACATCCTCAGGCAGCTCCGCGGCGTAGGCTGACGCG
Source organism: Rhodoferax sp. (assembly GCA_029865675.1). GTDB lineage: Bacteria > Pseudomonadota > Gammaproteobacteria > Burkholderiales > Burkholderiaceae_C > Allorhodoferax. Next base: position 15,350 of record JARXAU010000079.1, on the reverse strand, counting down.
TCGAGCAGGCCCGGATGCAAATCACGGTGGATGCGCTCGCCCAGGTGCGCCCAGACATGGTGGTGGTACTCGCGCCAGCCAAACTCGAACATCAGCTTGCCTTGGGGCTCTAGCGGTGTACGGGTATTGATTGCCTGGTAGGCCTCGGGCAGCGTCAGCAGGCCGTGCGTGAGATAGGGCGAGAGCCGCGTAACGGCGCCATCGATCGCATTGCGGCTGCGCGCGTAAGCCTGCGGATTCACCGCGTCCAGGCGCGCTTGTGCTGCCTCCAGGGTCGGCAAGAACATAGCGCTCATCTCGACTCCCCCACCGCCGCTGGCACCATAAACACCGTGGTAGCGCGGTGGTGGGCGGCCTTGTCCACGATGGCGCTGCGCTGGTCGGGCGAGAGCCGCGCCAGGTTCTTGAGTTGCATGCCCATGCGCGGGTTGGCCGTGAGCACTGCTTCGTGGCGCAGCAAAAAGTCCCAGTACAGGGTGGTGAAGGGGCAAGCCGCCTCGCCCACCGACAGCGCCGGGTCATAGCGGCAGCCCTTGCAGTGGTTGCTCATGCGCTGGATGTATTTGCCGCTGGCCGCATAGGGCTTGCTGGCCATGACGCCGCCATCGGCAAACTGGCTCATGCCCAGGGTGTTGGGCAGTTCTACCCATTCAACCGCGTCCACGTACACGGCCAAGTACCACTGGTGCACCGCCTGCGGTCGCACACCGAACAGCAAGGCGTACAAGCCTGTGACCATCAGCCGCTGGATGTGGTGCGCATAGCCGTGGCGCAGGGTTTGGCCAATTGCGTCGCGCAGGCAGGCCATGTCGGTGTCGCCGGTCCAGTAAAAGGCCGGCAGTTCAGCCGTGGCACCCAAGGCGTTGCGCTCCACATAGTCGGGCATCTGTGTCCAGTAAATGCCGCGCACGTATTCGCGCCAGCCCAAAATCTGGCGGATGAAGCCTTCTGCTGCGGGCAAGGGCGCGGCACCCGCGCGGTAGGCGGCTTCCGCCGCAGACACCACTTCGCGCGCGCCCAGCAGCTTGAGGTTCATGGCGCAGGCCAGGTGCGAGTGGTAGAGCCACACATCGCCCTCCCACATGGCGTCTTGGTGTTCGCCAAAGTAAGGCAAGCGCTTTTGAATAAAGGCGTCCAGCGCCAGCAAGGCCTGTGCCCGCGTGACCGGCCAACCAAATTCGGCCACGCTGCCGGGGTGGCTGGCAAAGCGGGTGTTGACCAGAGTGATGACCTCTTGCGTGGTGGCGTCGGGCGCAAAGCGGGTGGGCGGCGGCACGGCGCCGGGGCCTTTGGCGCCGAAGGACGCGCGGTTGTCGGCGTCAAAGTTCCATTGCCCGCCTGCGGGGGCTTTGCCGTCCATCAAGATGCCGGTTTTTTGGCGCAATTCGCGGTACCAGTATTCCAGGCGCAACTGTTTGCGGCCTTTGGCGTGGGCGGCAAAGTCGCGCACGGTGCTGAAAAAATGCAGGTCGTCGCGCAGATCCATAGGCACTTTGGCCGCCAGCGCTGCGCCGCGCAAGTCTTGCAGCACGCGCCAGTCGCCCGGCGCCGTCAGCACCAGGGTTTGGGGCTGGAGGGTGGCAATGGCCTTGTCCAGTTCACCCGCCAGGGTGCCGCAGTTGTCGGGCGCGTCCAGGGCCACGTAATGCACCGGCCAGGCTTTGGCGCGCAGCTCCTGCGCGAAGTGGCGCATGGCGCTCAAAAACACCGTGGTGCGCTGCTTGGCCGACCAGACGTGCTCGGACTCCTGCGCCACCTCGGCCATCCAGATGCAGTCTTGCGCCGCATCGAAGCCGTCCAAGGCGGTGGCGCTGATGTCAAGCTGGTCGCCCAGAACCAGCACGAGGTGGCGGACCGGTGCGCGAGGGCCTGGGTCGTTTGCGGCGGCGCTTTCGTTGGAGCTTGAGCTTGAGGTGGTGTTGTTCATGGTGATTTATGTTGCGCTGCCCTTAAGCGGCGCAGTGTTCTTCTTGGCGCGGCAGGCGTCGGAGCAGTAAAGCACCGATTCCCAGTTTTTCGCCCAGGCTTTGCGCCAGCTCATGGGCCGTCCGCACACCAGGCAGGGTTTGGAGGGCAGGCTGCTTTTGTTGCCCTTGAAGTCGTTTTTCATGGGGTGTTGCTGTCTGGCGCACTGGCCGGGTCCGCAAAGTCGGCAAACAAATCGGCTTGCTGCGCGTCAGCGCCGCTCGCGGCAGCGGCTTTGCCGCTGGCAGAAGTACGCCGCCGCACGCCCGTTTGCGCCATGCCGCTTTTGCGCGATCCATGGCGGGACTGCACCGCGTCGGCCTCGGCGCGCGCCTGTGGGGTTTTGCGCAGTCCGTACAAGCGTTCTTTGGCGGCTTTGACTGCTGTTTTGTCGTCCACGATGGGCGCGGGGTAGTCGCGCCCAATGACGCAGCCCGCCATGCGCTCCAGCGTATCGTTCATCTTCCAGGGTTCGGCCAGGTAGGGCAGCGGCACGCGGGCCAGCTCGGGCACCCAGTGGCGGACGAAAGTGCCGTCCGGGTCCTGGTCTTGGGCCTGTTTGGTGGGCGAATACATGCGCAAGGTGTTGATGCCGGTGGTGCCGCTTTGCATCTGCATCTGGCTCCAGTGGATGCCAGCCTCAAAGTCCAGAAACTGGCGCGCCAAAAAGATACCGGTGGGGCGCCAGTGCAGCCACAGGTGGTAGGACGCAAAGCTCACCAGCATGGCGCGCATGCGAAAGTTGAGCCAGCCGGTGGCGGTGAGCGAGCGCATGCAGGCGTCCACCATCGGGTAGCCCGTTTGGCCGGCGCACCAGGCCTCAAAGCGTGCGGTGTCGAAGTCGTTTTCCCGCAGGCCGTCGCAGACGCGGGCGAAGTTGTCGAACTCAATGGAGGGCTGGTCTTCGAGCTTTTGCATGAAATGGCAGTGCCAGCGCAGGCGCCCGCTGAAGCTGCGCAAGGCTTTCGCCAATGTGCGGTCGGATGTGTGGGCGATGGCGTGTTCGGTGGCCTGGTGCACCGCGCGCATGGAGATGGTGCCAAAGGCCAGGTGCGGACTCAGGCGGCTGCAGGCGTCGACAGCCGTCAGAGGGCTGGACATGGCGCGCCGGTAGTCGCGCCCGCGCCCGTCCAAAAAATTCCCCAGCTCTGCCCATGCATGGGCTTCTGAGCCCGCCTGCACGGGTTTGGCATCCGGCTGCAGGCCCAGTGCTTGCAGGCCAGGCAAATCCTCCAGCGCCACCCCTGGCGCACCAGCAAAACCGCCTTGGGCGGCAAGAATGGGCGCGTCCATGCGCGCCTGCCAGCGCTTTGCCCAGCCAAAACGCGTGCGCAAGCGCCGCACCACGCCAGTCTGCGTCCATTCCTGCCAGCGCACACTATTGGCGGCGCACCAAGTAGCCACCGCTTGGTCGCGCCGGTAAGTCCACATGGGGCCGGTTTCTTCGTGGCTGAGCAGGTGGGTAAAGCCAATCTCCGCCTGCAAGGCCGCCAAGACCTCGGTGGCCGCGCCCACGCGCACCAGCAAAGGCAGGCCGCGTGCGGCCAGCGACTGGCGCAAAGACGCCAAGCTGTCTAGCGCAAACTGCAGGTGGATGGAGCTGAATTCCGGGCTGCTGAGCCACTCCGGCTCAATGATGTACAGGCCCAGCGCCGACTCAAAGTGCTGCGCGGCAGCCAAAGGCGCGTGGTCGTCTTGGCGCAAATCCCGCTTGAACCAGACCAGCGCGCGCGAAGCGGCTGGGGGCGGGTGGAGTTGCGGCATCGGGGGGACTCTAGCAAAAGGCGGGGCCGTTGGCAGCCCCAAGGTCTTGCGCCAAAGGGGCCGGGAAAACAAAAAAGCCCGCCAGTGCGATCTGTCGGGCTTTTTGTCCCTGTCGGGAGGATTTGGTGGTGATAGGTGGATTTGAACCACCGACATCAGCATTATGAATGCTGCGCTCTAACCAACTGAGCTATATCACCGAGCGACCGGGATTATAGCCAGACGACGGTGCTGCGCCAGCGCTGGTACCAGCGCTTTTCACTGGTGGGTAAACACCGCTGCGCGCTTGGCCAGGAAGGCGTCCATGCCTTCTTTTTGGTCGGCGGTGGCGAACAAGGCGTGGAACAGGCGGCGCTCGAACATGACTCCGTCGGACAGGCCGCTCTCAAACGCGCGGTTGACGCTCTCTTTGGCGGCGCGTGTGGCGATTTGCGAGAAGCCCGCAATCGTCAGCGCTGCGGCCAGCGCCTCGTCCATCAGGGTGGCCAGCGGCACCACGCGGCTGACCAGGCCGGCGCGTTCGGCTTCTGCCGCGTCCATCATGCGCCCGGTCAGGGCCATGTCCATGGCTTTGGCCTTGCCCACGGCGCGCGGCAGGCGCTGGGTGCCACCGGCGCCGGGGATGACGCCGAGCTTGATCTCGGGCTGGCCAAAGCGGGCGTTGTCGGCGGCGATGATGAAGTCGCACATCATGGCCAGCTCGCAGCCGCCACCCAGGGCAAAGCCGCTCACGGCGGCGATTACCGGTTTGCGGATACTGCGGATGGTTTCCCAGTTGCGCGAGATGTAGTCTGCGCCATAAACATCGGCAAAGCTGTATTTGGCCATGGCGGCAATGTCGGCGCCCGCAGCAAAGGCTTTTTCGCTGCCGGTAATCACCGCGCAGCCCAGGGCGGGGTCGGCGTCAAATGCTTTGAGGGCGTGGCCGAGTTCATCCATCAACTGGTCATTGAGCGCGTTGAGCTGCTTGGCGCGGTTGAGCGTGATGATGACGACTTTGTCGCCTTCGGTACGGGTGGTGATGCATTCGTAAGTCATGATGGCGCGCGCCTGGTGGTCAAAACCCCACTATAACCAGCGCTCCCCAGCCCATGTTTACCGGCACAGCCGCCTCGCAGGAACCCCCATGACCGACCGCACCGTATTGTTTGAAGCGCGCGCCAATGTGGCGCTCATTACGCTCAACCGCCCCGCCTCGCTCAACGCGTTCACTCGCACCATGCACCACGACCTGTGGGCCGCGCTGGACCGGGCAGAGGCTGACCCGGCGATACGCGCCTGCGTCATCACCGGCGCGGGCCGGGGCTTTTGCGCCGGGGCAGATTTGGCGGACTTTGACTTCACACCCGGCCCGGACATGGTGCAGCGCGCCGACCCCGGCCCGGTGATCGACCAGGCCTTTAACCCCACCACCCGGCGCCTGCAGTCGCTGCGCATGCCATGTATTGCCGCCGTCAACGGCGTGGCCGCCGGTGCGGGCGCCAGCCTGGCCATGGCCTGCGACATTGCCATTGCCGCACCCACGGCCAGCTTTATCCAGGCCTTTAGCAAAATCGGCCTGGTGCCCGACGCGGGCGGCAGCTGGCTGCTGGTGGAACGCTTGGGCCTGGCGCGCGCCCTGGCCCTGGCCATGACCGGCGACAAACTGCCCGCGCCCCAAGCCAAAGAGTGGGGCATGATTTGGGACGTGGCCGAAGACCCCCTGGCCTCCGCCCTGGCCCTGGCCGAGCGCCTGGCCACCATGCCCACCACCGCCCTGGTGGCCACCCGCGCCCTGCTGCAAGGCGCCAGCACCCGCTCACTTAGCGCGCACCTGGACGTGGAGCGCGACACCCAGTCCGCCATGGGCGCCACGCATGATTACATTGAGGGTGTGACGGCGTTTTTGGAGAAGCGGGCGGCGCGGTTTACGGGGAAGTAGGTGGGAGGTACAGGTCCAAAAATGCAGCGACGACACGCACGCACATTGCGCAAAAATCAGTGGGCCAATGGAAGTTCATAGTGCATCTCCAGGGGCAAAAAAAAGTGCCAAGGCTGGCCGTGCAGGGCTAGGAGCGTTCACTGGCTAACTCTTGCCGCAAGACCGCATTAGGCTGGTAGCGGTCATCACCTTTCTTAACGCAATTGGCAACGCAGGAGCATTAGTCAACTGCGTGTTGTGGCTAGTGAAGGCGGTGCTGCAGCACGATCGGCCATGCTGTTGCGTTATGTATCGGGCGTCGAAAGGTGTTGCCTTGCCTTTGACGCAGTTACAAGATGCGTCAGACCGGTAATCACTGAAGCGACACCCTCGAGCGGAGGGCGCTGGACGTGCTCCTAGTAGCCCCAAGCAGCCTTTAGTTCCTCCAGCCTTACCGCCGCCGCCGGATTGTGCGGTGCCGCTGAAGTTAAAGCGTCGAGCGCCTTACGTTGTGCCAGTTGTGCATCCAAACGTCGCTGGGCTTCGTCAGTTGATATGGTTTCTGCAGACGCGGGGACACCCAACTCCCAACCACCAAGCCCTGGAATTTTGCGGGAAAAGTCCGAGATCCACCATTGGGCCAGCGCCATCTCAGCTTCAGGAATGGATCGGTCGGCCGCACTTTGCAACAACATCAGAGCCTGCGCGTCATCTTGTGCCATGTCATCCGTCATTTCGCAGCCCTGCTCTGAACTAAAAACTGAGCCAGAAAGGCAAAGATGACGGGCATTTACGTAACTCCACGCCTCGCTGAAGTGTGCTTTCCGCATGTTCTCTAGGGCTTGCTTACGTATCGAAATTGGCATGTCTGCAACATCAGAATGAATCTGCTCCAAGGAGCTTGCATTAACTACATTTTCTGACGGAGCACTTGCTTCGACAGTCTGGTGAGTCTTTTGCGACGCCATATGCCATGGAAAATCATTGCTGACAGGACGGGACTCAATGATTACAATTGGAGTACCCGAAGATAATTGCAAGATACCAAAAAATATACCAACGATCATCCCAATAAATAATAGTAATTGCCAAGACTCGTATTTATTAGTCATATTTTAATAGTAATAAAATAAAAATACTATTTGATGCATGTGTTTGAATTAACTGCTGCAGACCTGTTTAAATAAAAAAAGACATTAACTCCGTTTAATCATCCATCGGAATCAAGTTTTTGAAGTTAATGCTACGAAAATTACAAATATGCGGGCAACTCGGTGCCTTGTTTTTAAAAACCTCTTAAGATCCCCAGCCAGAATCGGAATTAGCAGGGACTAGGATGGCAGCTAACACTGGCGTCGCGAATCGTTGTAACAGTGCTGTACCAGTCATCATTATTGCTTGTCGTCCTGTAAAAATACCGTAGCCCGTGAAAGCAACCCCAACTACAGCAAGACCAATTCCGCTGTAAATAGCATATTGCTGTTGTTGTGCATTTTGGTCTTGAGAAGCGACCCATCCGGCTCCAAGGACAGCTGTGATAGTTCCAAATCCCGTACCGCCTACACTGGTCTGAAAACTGGTGCAATATTGCGCTAATTTGGCTAGCTCCGTGGTCACGGTTTGTGTAATCGAGGCTCCCGCCTCCGTTTTCGCCAAAGCATCAAAAGCAGCCTTTGGGTAGCAGAAACTTCCCCATGTGCCATCGGCTTGAAATGCCTGTACGACGACGTAGGTATTTACTATCGGAGTTGGTAGTGCATCACAACGTCCATTTGTCACGGTTAGTTGCCAATCACCGTTAACATCCAGATAACCTGGATACAGCTGAGTAACTGTGTACTCAACCTGTCTAAAAAACATGGAAAACGCTCCAATACTCGTTTTAACTACTCTGCCGATGGGGGTATTAGCCGGTACTCCTGGAATGGTGGGCTTCTTGGTCCAAAAATTAAAAAGTAGGACCCACGCCAATGGAAGTCTAAACTGCTGAAAAATAGATAATCCACGGTTGTAATAATCAGATCCATTCCAATTTAAATTCAGAAATACCCGCTGATTGTTGTAACTCATACTGATTGATTGAGCTCTTAAATCTTTGCGACCGTAGCTATCTCTATATGTATTAAAATTAAATTTCCAGTAGGCAAATCGCTGCACTTGTCCTCCCGAATCCATCGCAGAATAAACACTTACATCGCCGTCTTTCCACTTGGCGTCATTTGAATTCCTCCAGTTCATTGAAACTACCTCCCATTTGTCGACATAAGTCCGCCCGCCCGCGCGAAACATTTCATTCATCCACCAGCCATTAGAACCTTCCGTCCGGTCGAAAAAGATCCGAGCAACGTGCCATGGCCCCCATGCCATTGCCTCATCGGAGGCGCCAAGTGTGCTCAAACCGACTAAGCCGGGGGCGGCTAAGGAGCCAATGAGTTGGCTTGCTTTCGTCAAAAACTCTCTTCGGTCAGAGGCTGGATCAATAGTGTCAACGCTACTGACTAATCCACCGCGATCGCTGTCAGAAATTTTGGTCATTACATTTGTCTCTCATGGTAAGTCTTAAAAAATAAAAGGTGATTGATTTATCGCGGTTTTTGGGAGGGTTGCTACCCCGCTCCCAAGTAGCTATTGTCGGTATTAATGTGTCACAATAATTACTATAAAAAATACAATATTTGAATTTATATACGATTTTAATATAAAAAATGTTTAATTAATGTTATTTGTTTTTATATATTGCTCCGGTCGGCTTCTGCTTTCAAGTCGTCGCAAGTTGTTTAGATTTAGAAGTACGCTCCGATCGCCATTTATCCGTGACATGGAAGCAGGGCAGAAACAAGGCCCACTCCTGGCCCACCCGTCACATGCGATTTTTTAAGTTCAATGTCCGCTATCGCTGCATTCCGGTCATTGTCAAACGTAGAGTCTTTGAAACCGAGGGCCATTGCAATGGCCGTTTGATTTAGCCCAAGGCCGCCCAGAGTAGGCAACTTTTTGCTGTTGATGCGCAGCAGAAGCTGGCCAGGGCAGCAGGCACACTCCCTGGTTAGCGGATGGCTGCCATCTGCTGGGCCGTTGCAAGACCGGCTTAGCGCTTGAGTTCCCGATAGAAGTTTTCATGGGAGCCAAGTAGTAACAAATGGCGCGTCTTCGGATCGAACTCATAGGCGAGCAGAACCAACTGGCTTTGGCTTTTGAACTTGTATACATAAACGCCGGCAAGATCGCCTCGCTTGGCATCGCCAAGAAGCGGGTCCGACGCGATTGCGTCCACCGCCGAATCCACATCTTGCTTTTGATGGGGGTGTAGTTTTTTGTAGGCCCTAGCAAATACAGTCGACTGGGTAACCACAACAGGCACTGCGGCCATCAGCCTTGACCCTGAGGCACAAACGGAGTGGCGAGCGACTTGCCTTCGGCCTTGGCAAGCAAAAGGTCCCGCACAAAGTCGATGGGCAAATCCGGGTTGTCCAAGGCGGCCTTACCGATCAACGCCCAAAACTCTATCTGACCGGCAATAGTGCGCCGCTCTGCGTTTGCATGCGCTTTGGCTTGGTCATACAAGTCGCTGTCGATCCGTACGGGCATTCCCATGGCTATCTCCTTGAAGCAGTTTGCTACAAGTGTAGCTTTTTGTCCTTGCTTTATCGAACTAAGCGGAATCGGATGCCCCGCCTCAACCCCCAGGCCACCCCCCCGTCACCCACCCCGCATTCCCAATCCGCCAAGTCGTCACCTTCTGCGGCAGCCGCAAGGGTAGGCGCAACATGCGTTTGTCGCGGGACACCAGGGCGCTGAAGCGGTGCTCGGGGCCCAAGAGCAGCGCCAGGTCGTCGAGCTTGTTGAGCCGCCACGATCCGCCCTGGCCGCGCGCGCCTACGTCCACGCCCAGCCATTCGTCACCGGCGGCAAAGCCTGCGGTCTCAGCCGCGCCGCCGCGCAGCACGGCTTTGACGGTGACCGTGCCGTTGGCGTCTGCCACTCGCAGGCCTAGGCGCTGGGCCATCTGCGCCAGGTCTTCGTGGACTTGCAGGCCTTGGGCTTGCAGCAGGGTTTTGAGCGGCAGCTCAGCCGTGCTGTGCACCCAGGCTTTGATTTCTTTGGCCCAGCTGCGCCCGGTGTGCTCGTGCAAGACGGCCAGCAGGTCGGCCTCTGCCATGGGGCCACCTGCGCAGCGCTGCCACAGGCCGCGCAGGATGGTGTCAAGCGTAACGGTGTCCAGCGTGACGGGGGCTGGCGCGGCGTCGGCAGGGGCGAAGGCCTGTCGGCTTGCGGTGCGGTGGGCGCGCAGGCTCAGGTCCAGGCACAGGGCCACCAGCGCGCCTTTGGTGTAGTAGCTCACCGTGGCGTTGGGGGTGTTTTCGTCTTGGCGGTAGTACTTCACCCAGGCATCAAAGCTGGCCTGGGCCACGGTTTGCACCGCGCGCCCGGGGGTTTGCAGCACTTGGTTAGCGGTTTTGGTGAGCAGTTTGAAGTAGATGGCGTCGTCAATCAGCCCGGCGCGGCGCAGCAGCAAGTCGTCGTAGTAGCTGGTAAAGCCCTCAAAAAACCACAGCAACTCAGTGTAGTTTTCTTGCGCGTAGTCGTAGCGGGCAAATTCGGCCGGGCGCAGGCGCTTGACGTTCCAGGTGTGAAAGTACTCGTGGCTGATCAGGCCCAAGAGCGTGGTGTAGCCCTCGCTGGTTTTGGCGTCCTCCAGGCGCGGCAGGTCGCGCCGGGCGGCGATCAGCGCGGTGGAGTTGCGGTGCTCCAGCCCGCCGTAGCTGTCGTCCACGGCGTTGAGCAGAAAAACGTAGTGGGCAAACGGCGCTTTAGCGGCCAGGTGCGTGGCGTGTGCGTCGCCTTCGGCGTGCCAAAAGCGCAACTGGGTTTCGCAGATTTTTTGCGTGTCGCGCAGCAGGCGCGCACCATCAAACGAGGGCAAGGCCCCGGCCACCACCAGGCGGTGCGGCACGCCGCAGGCGGTAAACGTGCCGCTCCAGAAGGCACCCATTTCTACCGGGCAGTCGGCCAGTTCGTCGTAGTGGGCGGCTTGGTAGCGGCCAAAACCACTTGTGTCTGTATCCACGGCAGGCAAGCCGGTGGCTACGCTCCAATCTGCCATGCCGGTATGGCGCACCAGGTCCAGCGCGTGGGGCTGGTCGGTGCCGCCCTCGGCCATCAGGCACAGGCTGGTGGCGTTGAAAAAGCCGCGCGCCGTGTCCAGCCATGCGGTGCGCACCGAGTTGTCCAAGGCGTACACCTCGTATTGCACTTGCAGGGGCTGGCCGCTCTCGCAAGCCACTTGCCAGGTGGCTTTGTCAGTCTGCGTGGCGGCCACATCGTGGCCGGTCTGGCGGCATTGCAAGTGCTGCAGGTGCTTGGAAAACTCGCGCACCATGTAGCTGCCCGGAATCCACACCGGCAAACGCAGGGCTTGCAGGGCGGCGGGCTGGGCGATAGTCATGGTCACGCGCCACAGGTGGGCGTGCAGGCTGGCGGCTTCGACGTGGTAGTGCACCGCCCAGGGTGCGGCGGGGGCCGGGCGCATCAGCCTTTGGAGGCCTCAGCCAGCAATTGTTCTATCTTTTTGGTGTCCACCGCGCCGGGCACGCGCGCGCCGTTGGTAAACAGCAGGGTGGGCGTGCCGGTGATTTTGTGTTTGCGCCCCAGCGCCACGTTGCGTGTGATGGGGCTGGTGTCGCACATGGCAGCGGCGGCCGGCGGCACCTGGTCGCGCAGCATCCAGTCTTGCCACGCCAGCGTGCGGTCTTTGGCGCACCAGATGGCTTTGGTTTTCTCTGTGGAATCTGCCCCCAGAATGGGATACAAGAAAAAGTAGACCGTGACGTTGTCCACCTTTTGCAAGTCGCGCTCAAAGCGCTTGCAGTAGCCGCAGTTGGGGTCTTCAAACACCGCCATCTTGCGTTCACCAGTGCCGCGCACCATGGTAAACGCATCTTTAAGCGGCAAGCTGTCAAACGGGATGGCGGTGAGTTTTTCCACCCGTTCTTCGGTCAGATTGCGCTGGCTGCGGGTGTCTATCAGGCTGCCTTCTATCAGGTAGTTGCCCTGCGCGTCGGTGTAATAAATGTCGGAGCCGTTCACGCGCAGCTCGTAGAGGCCGGGCACATCGGTCTTGCGCACCTCGTCAATGGCCTTGAGCTGGGGCAGGCGCGCGGCGATGTTTTTGCGGATAGTGGCCTCTTGCGCGAGTGCGCTTACGCTGAGCGTGGTCAAGAGGGCAAGAAGCAGGGTGTGGAGGATGCGTTGCATGGAAAGGGGTGTTCTAGGGGACAGGATTTAAAGAGGCGGCTCACAGGCCGCGTGTGCCCATGGCGCGCTTTGCGACCCAGGCTTTGAACGGGCCGCTGCGCTCAAACGCCCGCATACCCGCATTGCGCAGGCTGCGCGCCCAGGCGCTGTCGCGGGAAAAAAGCTGTTGCAGCGCGTCGCCCGCACCGCCGATCAGCGCCAGCTCGGTCTTGCGCGCACGCTCGTAAGCGCGCAGCAGGCGCACGTCGCCCACGCTGCGCCAGTAGGGCCGCGCCTCGAGCACGGCGGCGAGTTCGGCCACATCACCCAGGCCGAGATTGAGCCCCTGGCCGGCCAGCGGGTGCACCGTGTGCGCGGCGTCGCCCGCCAGAACCCAAGCGCCTTGCGCACTTTGGCCGCACCAGTGCACCGCCTGGGCCTGTTGCAAAGGCCAGATTTGGCGCTCGCTGGCAAGCGTCAGCGCGCCCAGCGTGTGGGCAGTGGCGGATTGCAGCGCTTGGCAAAAGTCTTCGGGGGAAGCGGCGTGCAAGGCTTGGGCGCGCTCGGGCGGCAAGGACCAGACCAGCGCGCAGCGTTGGCCTAGGGCGCCGTCCACAGGCAGCATGGCCAATATGTCGCCCTCCCCGTCTGCCTGTGCAAACCATTGCCGCGCCACCTGGGCGTGGGGAACGGCGCAGTCCACGCGGGCGGCCAGCGCCCATTGCGCATAGGGTTTAACCACAAACTCCACGCCAAACTCTTCGCGCGTGCGGCTGGTTTTGCCTTCGCACACCACCGTCAGCGGAGCCTGCTTGGGGCTGTTGACCACCTCGATCTGGCTTTGAAAACCCACGGCTGCGGCCAAAAGGCGCTCCAGTTCGGGCACGTCCACCATCCAGTTCAAGGCCTCGGCGGGGGTGTCTGATGCGTCAAAGTGGGTGGCGCCCCCGGCGTCGCCAAACACCTGCATGGCCAGCACGGGGGTAGCATGCGCCGCGTCGGGCCAGCAGCGCATGCCCTGCAGCAAGGCGCGCGAGGCCGGGTTGAGCGCATAGGCGCGCACATCGCTGTGCCCCTCGGTCAAGGCAGCGCCCTCGCCCAAACGGTGGTCGACCAAAGCCACGCGCAGGCGGTTGGCAGCCAATTGCAATGCCAAGGCGCGGCCCACAATGCCAGCGCCGCGAACACAAACGTCAAAAGGTCTTGCCATGGCGGGGATTGTAGGAGGCGCGGTATAAAAGCCCAGTTCACCAACCCCAAGCCCCAACCTTCAGCATGACAAAAGCCCGCAATGTATTGATCGCCCTGTGCGCCGTCATTTTTTTTAACGCGCAGGCCCTGAGCTTGCGCGAGCTTCGGGTGCTCGAGGCCACGCAAGACGGCGGCGACCTGCACGCGCGCTACTACTTGGTGGGCACCATGGAGGCCTTGCTTGACTCCGAAGCTTTTGCGGTGCGCGCAGGTGCAAAGCCCCAAATTTGCGTGAATGGCCGCAGGCTAGAGCCCGCCATGGCCAAAGACCTTCTTGACACCGAGCTGCGCCGCCGCGCTGACGTTTATGAAGCAGACATGCCCGCCACGCTGGTGCTGCGCAACGCTCTCAAAACCGTGTATCCCTGCAACTAGACGCCCACGCGCGGCAGCGGGCTTCCAAGCATGCCGGGTTGCAGTGCAGCCTCCATGGCTGGTGTGAGCGCCAGGACTTGGTCAAACGCCAGCAGGCCACCCAGGATGTTGTTCTTGACCAGCTCAAGAAGTTGCCACTTTTGCTCGGGCTGCAGGTCTTTGTACACGCCCGATGTCGCGAAACAGGTGAGCCCATGGATGGCAGAGAACGCGCTGACCTCTGCGTGAGCGCGCGCGCTGGGTGTGATGACCTGGGCGTCGCGCAAGCCGTCCAGCGCCTGCCCGAGCATGAAGTAGGGGTTGGACGGCATGTCTGCTGCCTGCATGACCCATTGGGCTGAGCCGGTACCAAAAGGGCCAAACATGAGTTGAAACAGCGCCGGGTGGTCCAGGCCAAACTGAAAGTAAGCGTCCGCCCCGGCAGAAAAACGCGCAATGCTGCGCACTGCCGGGTTGTCGCCGATATGCGGCTCAAGCAGGGCTACGCGCTGCAACCACAGCGCGCCCATGGCTTGAAAGCCGTCGTGTGCCAAGGCACTGAGCAGCTCCGACTTGTCGGCAAAGTGCCGGTACACCGCACTGGGTGCCACGCCCAGAGTGGCCGCTGCCTGGCGCATGGAAAAGCCTTCCACGCCACGCGTAGCGATCAGCGCCAGCGCCAGCGTTTTGAGCGCCTGTGCCAAATCTCCGTGGTGGTAGTGCTCACGCGAGGCTGGTAAGAGGAGTTCGTCGACCATGACCAATGGTAAGGCAGGGCGCACATACGGGGCTAAACCCAGAGCGCAGCTCACGGAGGAACCTGGTATTTTTCTTGTCATAAAAATTTCACGAAAATAAATGTTGACGATGTTCACATTCTAGTCTAAAGTTAACACCATTCACATTCCGTGGATACCACCAAGAAAGGTTGATTGATATGAAAAGCTCTGTTTACTTCCGATTTCTCGCAGGCGCTGCCGCTGTTTTTGCGCTGACCAGCACCGCAATAGCCCAGACCAGCCCCGTAGGCCTGTGGCGCACGATTGACGACAACACCGGCAAGCCACGCGGCGAGGTGCGCATTACCGAGACCGCCAAGGGCCTGAGCGGTCGCCTGGTGCGCAGCCTGGCGGCTGACCCATCCAAAGAACCCACCACCTGCAAAGTCTGCACCGACGACCGCAAAGACCAGCCCATGGAAGGCTTGGAGATGGTGCGCGGCGGCAAGCTGGCAGCGGACGGCCAGTGGTATGAAGGCGGCGAGATATTGGACCCGGACAACGGCAAGACCTACAAGCTCAAAATGCAGGTGGCCGAAGGCGGTGCCAAACTACTCGTCCGCGGCTACATCGGCCCCTTCTACCGCACCCAAACCTGGGAACGCGCGCAATGAGCGGCCCCACCAAACCCACCGGGTTTGCGCTGATTACCGGTGCCAGCAACGGCATCGGGCTGGAATTGGCGCACCTGATGGCCCAGCGCGGCCATGACCTGCTGCTGGTGGCGCGCAGCGCAGACCGCCTGGCCACGCTGGCGGGTGGTTTGCAGCAGGAGCACGGCGTCACCGTGCGCCACCTGGCGCTGGACCTGGCCGTGCCTGGTGCGGCAAGCACGCTGCACAACTATTGCCAGGCCGAGGGTCTGCCGGTCAGCATCCTGGTCAACAACGCAGGTTACGGCGACTACAAACCTGTGGCGCAGGCGGATGCGAAGGTTCTGGCCGACATGCTGCAGCTCAATGTGGTGGCACTCACTGAGTTGACTTGCCTGTTTGCGGCGGACTTCAAGCGCCAGGGCTATGGCCGCATTGGCAACATTGGCTCCACCTCGGCCTTTCAGCCCTGCCCCGGCTTGGCGAGCTACGCAGCAAGCAAGGGCTACG
>JARXAU010000036.1 GCA_029865675.1 Rhodoferax sp. | reverse complement strand
TCTTCGGACAAGGCGCGGCTGCCGGGGCTGGCGGCCAGCACCATGGCGCGGCTCTGGCCGGCCACCTGCCCCAGGCGGCTGACCCAGATGGACAGGCCTTGTGGGGCTTGGGCAGGTGCGGCGGCCCCACTGGGCGCGGACGCCGGCCGGCCAGTTTGCTCCAAGCGAAAACACGCATGGTCTTGCTGCCGGTCCAGCACCCGCGCTATGGCGCCGGCCAAAGCCTCGGGCGAAGCAGAGACCAAATGCCCCGCTTGCAGCGCCAGCCCGGCACCCGACTGCGCCAAAGCCAGCATGGCGCGGTTGGCGCTGATGGTGCGGCCCTGGGCGTTGACGATTGCCATGCCCAGGGGCAAACGGTCCATCACGCGCTCTAGCAAATCGCGCTCCATTTCGGCCTCGCGCAGTTCGGCGTGCATGTGTTGGCTGCGGGCAAAGTGGGGCGCCAGGCAGGCCCACAAATACTGTTCTGCCTCGCTTGTAGCGGTCGGGATAGCGACCGGGCCGCCTTCGGACAGGGCCAGCTCGGGCGCAGCGCCCAGCGCCGCAGGCGCATCGTCGTGTGGCACCACCAGCAAGTCCGCCATGCCTTCGAGTAACTGGGGCCACAGGCTCTCGTCGTCGGCGGTGTCGTAAATCAGGCCGATCACGGCAGACAGGCGTTCGGCAAAGCGGGGCGGGGAAACTTCCATGGTGTGTGGCGGTGGTACGTTGGTGAGCTTAAGGTTTCGAGGGTAAAAAGTACCGGGCAATTGAGCTTCGTCGATACGGCGGATAGGAGTGCATCGGCCTAGACGCAGGACGCCAAGTCGGCGCGGCTGGTTTGCCGAGCACTGTCTCTGAGCGCCCCCAATATCTCCTTCCAGTGCGAAAACAACAGGAAGTGGCCGGCACCGGGCACCAGTCGCAGCGCAGCGCCCGGCACCATCGCTGCGACTCGCTGGCCCGCGTGCCAATGCACTTGTGGGTCCGCCTCACCATGCCATACGGTGGTGGGAAGCGACCAAGATGGGTAGTCAGTCTTCCAAGTTCGGTAAATCGCCATTACTTCGGCTTCTGCGCATTGGGCACCGTTTTGTGTCGCTTGTTGCAGCGTCTGAGCGCGCCGCGCCCGAAATTGAGGGTCGTTGATGACTGTGCTTGCTGGCTCGTCTCGCAACTCGTTGTCAATGATTCTGAAAACATTTTTGCGTACGGCGCTGACCACCGCGTGCAATGTGGGTAACAGAAGGCGCGGCGTGTAAAACGCAACACCGATAAGAAACGCTCCATCGCCAGAATAGTGGCGCAAGTCTTTGACGCCCGACACCGGTGCGGGCGGAGAGACCAGGCTTAAAGCCTGCACGCGCTGGGGCATGGAGCGTGCCAACTCAAGCGCATACGGCGCTCCAAATTGCCACGAAATGACCCCAAATGCGTCAATACCCAAATGGCATAAAAGGTGCGCAATATCTGCAGGCCAGTCACCGATGCTGCGCCCAGGCAGGTGGTCCGAGTGGCCGCAACCAGGGCGCTCAGGGATGATGAGCCGTAGGCCCAGCGCGCGCAAGTGCGAATCATCGGGGTGACGTAGGTGGCACGAGCCGACAAACCCATGGCACAGCAGCACCGGCCAGCCCTGCGGGTCGCCGCTGTCAGACCAGGCCATCCAGCGCCCGTCGGGCAGGCGCATGCCGCTGCCTTCGGGCAAGGCGCAGTCATTTGCAAGTGCTGCTTGCAGCGCAGCGCGCCGGGGCTGCAGTCGGCGGTTTTGCGGCCCCATGTCCAGCCACAAGGGGCTGGCGTAAATGGCTTGCAGCAGTTCGGGCTGGCGCTTCACGCCCACCTTGGCAAACACCTTTTTGAGCTGGGTTTTGGCGGTGTTGTGGCTAATTCCTAGTGCAGTGGCCGCGTCTTCCATGCTTTGCCCTAAGGCCAGTTGCTGCGTCAAGCGTGCCTCGGCCGGGCTCAGGCTAAAAAAGGCGCACAGCCCGTCTTCAGACAAGGCGCGGCTGCCGGGGCTGGCGGCCAGCACCATGGCGCGGCTCTGGCCGGCCACCTGCCCCAGGCGGCTCACCCAGATGGACAGGCCTTGTTCGGCTTGCGCAGGTGTAGCCGCCTCACTTGGCGCAGACGGCGCGCGACCGGCTTGCTCCAAGCGAAAACACGCATGGTCTTGCTGCCGGTCCAGCACCCGCGCTATGGCATTGGCCAACACCTCGGGCGGGGTGGATACCAAATGCCCCGATTGCAGCGCCAGCCCGGCACCCGACTGCGCCAAAGCCAGCATGGCGCGGTTGGCGCTGATGGTGCGGCCCTGGGCGTTGACGATGGCCATCCCCAGGGGCAAACGGTCCATCACGCGCTCCAGCAAATCGCGCTCCATTTCGGCCTCGCGCAGCTCGGCGTGCATGTGTTGGCTGCGGGCAAAGTGGGGTGCCAAGCAGGCCCACAAATACTGTTCTGCCTCGCTTGTAGCGGTCGGGATCGCGACGGGGCCGCCTTCGGACAGGGCCAGCTCGGGCGCAGCACCGAGCGCCGCTTGCGCATCGTCGTGTGGCACCACCAGCAAGTCCGCCATGCCTTCGAGTAACTGGGGCCACAGGCTCTCGTCGTCGGCGGTGTCGTAAATCAGGCCGATCACGGCAGACAGGCGTTCGGCAAAGCGGGGGGTCGAGGTGTCCATGGCGTGCGGTGGTGGTGCGTTGGATGGGGTTTCTGGCGTGCACGTCAAGTGTCAGGGTTTGCAGCCGCCAAAGCATCACCTTTTCGGGTGACTGGACTGCATTTCCCGGTACTTCCAGGGCGGTGCGGGAACAAAAAACACCAGTTCAAGCCTACATTGGTTCGTCGATTGCTTTGGCAACCGTCTTTTTATTGTTAACCAATTGAAAAAAGGAAATACCGTGAAAAATAGCTTATTTGTGCTGGGCGCGATCAGCCTGGCGGTGCTAGTGGGGTGTGGTGGGGGAAGCAGCAGCTCTGGTGACACCACCGTACCGCCCCCTACCACGACCGACGTGGCAATTACCGTCATTGACGGCGCCATCAAAAACGCAAGGGCCTGCTTGGACAAAAACCTGAACGGCATCTGCGACGCTGGTGAGCCCACAGGAACCACCGACGTATCAGGAAAAACAACCCTGACGGTCGACAACGCGGACGTCGGGAAATACCCCATCGTGGCCATCATTGGCACTGATGCGGTGGATGCTGACACCGGCGCCGTGACCGTGGCTTACACCATGAAAGCACCTGCAGACCAGACCGCAGTGGTCAGCCCGTACACCAACCTTGTGCAGTCCACCATCGAATCGACTGGCGCGTCGACCGCAGACGCGGCAAAGGCGGTAAAAGACCAAACAGGCCTCAATATTTCCGTTTTTAGTGACTACACCAAAGATACGAGTGCCGACGCCAAAACGGCGCAGATCCTGGCGAATGCCATCGTGGTGACCACCCAGCAGCAGTCGACGACCGTGTCCGGTGCAGCAGGCCAAAAAACCAGCGACGGTGCCACTATCACCCCGGCCGATTTGAACAAGCTGGTGCAACAAAAGATCAGCGCATTGATGCCTGAACTGGTGGCCGCCGCCAATGACAGCGCGGTGCAGTCTGCTACCAGCGTGACTGACCGCATGACCCAGCTCAGCAGCAAAGCCACCGACATTCTGAAAACCGATGGCATTCAGTCCGCCGCCGGCGCAGTGGCCGCGGTGGAGGTCAGCAAGGCGCCCAGTACCGCCGATACCAGCGCAACGGCTGGCGCGTCAACCTCCAAATTCCTTTACACCAACGCGAATAACTACCTTGTGCGCCTCATGTCCAGCAGTGTGGCGGACAACATCCCGGACGCCAACAATTTGACGGGCTACCGCGAATACCGCTACCAAAATAGCGGTTCGACCAATACCGCCGCCTGGGGCGCAGGCAGCTCGCCCAAGCGCGGAAGCGACCTGCATTGGAATGGTACGCAGTGGCGCACCTGCCCTATCAATTGGAAAAACACCCAGACCCTGCGGGACGCTAAAGGCTTTAGCAAGTACAACTATTGCGACAACCGTGAAACCGGTAGCGGCACCCGCACCAGCGTGGATGTGAGCGGAAAAGCCATGGTTGACGTCTACAAAAGCATTCGCAGCCAAGGCTACACCAATATTGCCATTGGCGATGGAACGGACGCATCTGCTGCCAGTATTTTGGGGACAACAACTGTGTTCCCTACAGGCAGCAAGGTGAATTACCAAACCAGCACCGCCTTGAGTAACGCCGTTACTTATTACCCGGGCTCGGACAACTACGTCGCGTTGCAAGACGCCAAGTTGGCTTCGGGAAATGCGACCGCATGCAACGCCAGCCCAAGTCCGGCATCCACCGTTCTTAATGTCACTTTGGAAAAACTCATTGCAATCAGTAAGGGAACACCCTGCGTTGGAACCAAAAAGACCGTAACCGGGCTGAGTGGCAGCATGGACAGCGGAACGACCAATGAGGGCTGGGGTGCCACCACCCTTTCCATGGGGACCGTCGGCACTGCAAGCGCCAACGCAAGCACCGTCAACGGCGTAGTGCAGGCCAGCACCTACTACACCACCAACACCCGCTTGCGCGTGGCGTTTGCCGACGGCAACGTTGCCAAGTACTACCAGTGCCAAGAGCGCTATGACGGCAACGTACGCAACTGCACGCTCACGGGCACCGGCAGCTACGCAATCCAGACCTTGGGCGATGGACGCACTCTGTCGTTTAGCGGTTTGCCGGCTTACTTCGGAAACTTGGACTACACCCGGGTGTTTGTGGAGCGCGATGGCTACGTGTATTTCGGTTACCAGAACCGTGCCGCTACCTATAGCAGCGCGCGTTTGAACCTTGCTGCACTAAATGCGGCCGCTGCTCAGCTGGGCTTGCCTGCCCATGACCCCAGTGTGCCGCTGGCACTGACATTCACCTCGTACCAGGGCTACTGGGACGCCTATCCTGAAAGTGCTCCGACCACCGTGGGCGGTACGGTTTACCTCAGTGCGAGCGGGCAGTTCTCTTGCACAAGCACTGGGGACAATTGCACACTAAGCACATTCAACCCTGCTACAGGTGCGTTCGGATTTACCAATGCCTTTAGCGGCGGCGGCTCGTCCACCGTAACCGGCACACTGGACTTCAACACGGGTGCTGGAGTCGGGAGCTTCAGCAGCGGCGGTGTGACAGGTCCAATCAAGCTGCTACGCCGATAAAACATCCCAGCGCAGGCCGCAGCGGCCTGGATGACCAGCCCCGCACCCTACTAGGCTGCGGGGCTTTTTTGCGCCTGCTGGCCCGTTGCTTACACTGACCCAAATACCGGCCTGCACCTGCCAGCGGGCCAGCCGCGATGTGCGGCCCACAAGCCCAATATTCGACCCTCGACCCTCGTGCCGCGCCCGACGCCTCGGCTGATCGCCATGCCCCACTCCGCCGCCTACCCCAAAAGCCTCCCCCTCTCCGCCACCCCCGGCGACTTGGCCAACATCGCCCAGCGCGGCTGGCACCTGCTGAACGACGACCTGGCCTATCCAATCGCCGTGCTACGCCGCAGCGCGTTGATGCACAACCTGCGCTGGATGCAAGACTTTGCAGACCGCAAGGGCGTGCAATTTGCGCCGCATGGCAAAACCACCATGTCGCCCCAGCTATTTGCGTTGCAGCTGGCGGAGGGTGCTTGGGGGCTGACGTTTGCCACGGTGTTCCAGCTCAGCGTGGGCGTGGCGGCGGGCGTGCGGCGCGCCCTGATTGCCAACCAAGTTTTGGGCGCTGCGGACCTGGCCGGGCTACAGCACCTGTTGCGCCAGACACCGGGTTTGCGGGTCTGGTTTTTGGTGGATTCGCTGGCGCAGCTGCGGCTGATTGAGCAATGGGCGCTGGCGCAAGACCAGTTCGAGCCCTTTGACGTGCTGCTGGAAATGGGCATTGCCGGGCAGCGCACCGGTTGCCGCAGCTTAGACGAAGCACTGGCGCTGGCCCAGGCGCTGGCCGCCTCGCCCGCCGTGCGCCTGGGTGGCGTGGAGTGTTATGAGGGCCCCGCCGCCGTGTGCGACCCCGCGCTGGACCCGGTGCAGGTCAGCGACCTGGTGCGCCGCGTGCTGGAAGTGGCGCGCGCCTGCGACGCGAAGGGCTGGTTTGCGCCGGGCGACATATTGCTGTCGGCGGGTGGCTCTGCGGTGTTTGACCTGGTGCTGCCGCTATTGCAGGCCCAATGCCTGTCCCAGCCGGTGTGTGGCGTGTTGCGCTCGGGCTGCTACCTGGCGCACGACCACTGGCACTACCGCAACTACCTGCGCCTGGTGGAGCAGCGCGAGGGCCTGGCGGATTCGCTGCTGTCCGCGCTGGAAGTGTGGGCGCTGGTGCAATCGGTGCCCGAGCCGGGGCTTGCGCTGCTCTCCTGCGGCAAGCGCGACATCTCTTATGACCTGGCGCTGCCCACCGTGCAGTGGCACGCCCCGCCGCAAGTGCGCCACCTGCAAGACGCGCAAAGCCCGCCACCCGACTGGCGCATTACCGCCCTGAACGACCAGCACGCCTTTCTGCGCTTTGACCCGGCAGGCCTTGTACCCGCCGTGGGCGACCGCGTGGCCCTGGGTCTGTCGCACCCCTGCACCACTTTTGACAAATGGCGCTGGATGCCGCTTGTTGAAGACGACGGCGCGGTCTCTGGCGCGATACACACGTGTTTTTGATTGCTTGCGGTGGCGGCGCGAAGCGCAAAATTAGCGGAAAAAATATCGGCAAAAAGTTTCTTGTGGTCACAGAGCTTAGAACTATAAGTTATTGACTTTAAACGTATTTAACCTAAAATAAAGCGAAATAAATACCGGCAACTCCATGTCCATTCCACCCGCCACTGTTCAGGCCTACGACCAGCCGCACCAGTTTGAACCCCTGCTGCCTGGCCTGGGCCTGGACGCGCTGGCGCTGCGGGCGCGCCCTGTTATGGAGGCTGCGCTGCGGCTGCAAGGGGCGACCAACGTGGCCACACGCGGCGAGATTCGGGCGCTGGTGCGGTCCATGAACTCGTATTACTCCAATCGCATAGAGGGCCAAAGCACCCACCCCCTGAACATTGAACGCGCCTTGAAGGCGAATTTTTCTGACCAGCCTGCGGTGGCAAAACGCCAGCGCTTGGCCTTGGCGCACATCCAGGCAGAGCTGGCGCTGGAGGCGACGGCCCCCACCGAGGCGCAGGCGCTGCACAGCCGCACGCTGGTGCTGGCGCACCAAAGCTTGTACGCCCAACTGTCCGAGGCGGACTGCCTGAGCGACGAAGGCCGTGGCGTGGAGCCCGGCGTGCTGCGCAGCGAAGACGTCACCGTGGCCCGGCACCAAGCGCCCACGTGGGCCTCGGTGCCACAGTTTTTGGCGCGTGCCGACGCGGTGTACGCGCAAGACTGGGGCCTGGACCGCTTGTTGGTGGTGGCTGCGTGCGCCCACCACCGCCTGGTGTGGGTGCATCCGTTTTCGGACGGCAATGGCCGCGCCGCCCGCCTGCAGTTGCACGCCGTGCTGCACCGTTTAAGCGGCGGGCTCTGGTCGGTCAACCGGGGCCTGGCCCGCCAGCGGGATGCTTACTACGCCCGCCTGTCAGAAGCCGATATGCCGCGCCACGGCGACCTGGATGGCCGTGGCAACCTGAGCGAAAAAATGCTGCGCGCCTGGTGCGAGTTTTTTATCGATGTTTGCCACGACCAGGTCCGCTTCATGGCGCAGGCGCTGGACCTGGATTCGCTCAAAGACCGGCTGGCGGGTTTGGTGCTGGTGCGCAGCCAGATGGGTGATGCGGCGCTTTACCGCGCCGAGGCTATTGTGGCGCTGCACCATGTGCTGGCCGTGGGCCCGGTGGCGCGTGGCGAGTTTGTGCAAATGACGGGTCTGGCAGAACGCACGGGTCGCAAAGTTTTGTCCAAACTCCTGGAGGACGGATTGCTGCAAAGCGACACCCCCAAGGGCGCGGTGCGCATTGGATTTCCGCTAGACAGCTTGCACCTCTTGTTTCCCAATCTCTACCCGGAAGCCGCAGCGGCTGTGTGGGACGCGGCTTGACTACACTGCGCCGCAGGTGCACCCTCGCAGCCCGCAAGCGGCCACGCTGGGCCACGCTGACCGGTGCCCACAAGGCGGCTCACCCCCATTCAGGAGACTTCTCACCATGAACGCCCCAGTCACCCCCGCCCAGCTGCGCCCCGCGCCCCACGCCCTCAGCCTGGACGACAAATACACGCAAAACACCGGCACCGCCTTCATGAGCGGCGTGCAAGCCCTGGTGCGCCTGCCCATGCTGCAGCGCGTGCGCGACCTCGCCGCCGGCAAAAACACGGCCGGCTTTATCAGCGGCTACCGCGGCTCGCCATTGGGCAACTACGACCAGGCGCTGCAAAAGGCGAAGGCGCATTTGCAAGAACACCACGTGGTGTTCCAGCCCGGCGTGAACGAAGAGCTGGCCGCCACCGCCTTGTGGGGCACGCAGCAGCTGGGCTTTGCGCCGCCGGGGGTGAACAAATACGACGGCGTGTTTGGCATCTGGTACGGCAAAGGCCCGGGCGTGGACCGCTGCTCCGACGTGTTCAAGCACGCCAATATGGCGGGCACCACGCCTTGGGGCGGCGTGCTGGCCGTGGCCGGGGACGACCATGTGGCCAAAAGCTCTACCGCTGCGCACCAGAGCGACCACATCTTCAAGGCCTGCGGTACGCCGCTGTTTTTCCCGGCCAGCGTGCAAGACGTACTCGACCTGGGCCTGCACGGCATTGCCATGAGACGCTACGCCGGGGTCTGGGCGGGCATGAAGACCATCCAGGAAATTGTCGAGTCCAGCGCGGCGGTGGACGTGGACCCGCAGCGCGTGCGCATCGCCTTGCCCACCGACTTTGCCATGCCGCCAGGCGGCGTGCACATCCGCTGGCCCGACGCCGCGCTCGACCAAGAAGCCCGCTTGTTTGACACCAAGTGGTACGCCGCGCTGGCCTACATCCGCGCCAATCGGCTCAACTACAACGTCATTCAAGGCCCGCACGACCGCTTTGGCCTGATGGCCAGCGGCAAGGCCTTTAACGACACGCGCCAGGCCTTGTTGGACCTGGGGCTGGACGATGCCACCTGCCAGCGCGTGGGCATTCGCCTGCACAAGGTGGCGGTGGTGTGGCCGCTCGAAGCCCAACTCACCCGCGAATTTGCCACCGGGCTGCAAGAGATTTTGGTGGTGGAAGAGAAACGCCAGGTTATTGAATACCAGCTCAAAGAAGAGCTGTACCACTGGCGTGCCGATGTGCGCCCGCGCGTGCTGGGCAAGTTCAACGAGGTGGACAGCGACAGCCCAGACGGAACCGGTGGGGGCGGCGGCGGCGAATGGTCCATGCCTAACCCCAGCGCCAACACTTTGCTGCGAGCGAATGCCGATTTGTCGCCCGCGCTGATTGC
Organism: Rhodoferax sp.; assembly: GCA_029865675.1. Lineage (GTDB taxonomy): Bacteria > Pseudomonadota > Gammaproteobacteria > Burkholderiales > Burkholderiaceae_C > Allorhodoferax. The sequence continues at coordinate 10,336 of JARXAU010000036.1, read as the reverse complement.
CCGCGCCATCGCCCAGCGCCTGAAAAAGCTCGGTGTGGACGCCGATGTGGCTGCGCGCATGGAAGTGCACATCGCCGTACTCGACGCCAAAGAGCGCGCCATGCACACCCTGCAACTGGGCGCGCCGCTGGGCGACCGCCAGCCCTGGTTTTGCTCGGGCTGCCCGCACAACACCAGCACCAAAGTGCCCGAGGGCTCGCGCGCCATGGCCGGCATTGGCTGCCATTTCATGAGCATCTGGATGGACCGCGCTACCACCGGCTTTACCCAAATGGGCGGCGAGGGCGTACCCTGGGTCGGCCAGCAGCCTTTTGTCACCGACCAACATATGTTTGCCAACCTGGGCGACGGCACCTACTTTCACAGCGGCCTGCTGGCGGTGCGCCAGTCGATTGCGGCGGGCGTCAACATCACCTACAAGATTTTGTACAACGACGCCGTGGCCATGACCGGCGGCCAGCAAATCGGTGAACGGCCCGAAGGCCACAGCGTGGTGCAAATTGCGCAAAGCATGCGGGCCGAAGGCGCCGTGCGCATTGTGGTGGTGACCGACGAGCCTGAGAAATACGCCAGCGCCAAAGGGCTGCCTGACGGCGTGCACGTGGAGCACCGCGACGAGTTGGACCGCATCCAGCGCGAGTTCCGGGAAATTAAAGGCACCACCGTCATCATTTACGACCAAACCTGCGCCACCGAAAAACGCCGCCGCCGCAAACGCGGCACGCTGGTGGACCCGGCGGTGCGCGTAGTGATCAACGAATTGGTGTGCGAAGGCTGCGGCGACTGCGGCGTGCAAAGCAATTGCATTAGCGTCGAGCCGCTGGAAACCGACTTTGGCCGCAAGCGCCAGATCAACCAAAGCACTTGCAACAAAGACGTCTCGTGCGTCAAAGGCTTTTGCCCCAGCTTTGTGACGGTGGAGGGCGGCAGCCTGCGCAAGAAAAAGGCGACTGCGCTGGCAGCTCCGGGCCAGATGGACAACATCCCCGAACCCGCTATCGCCGACCTGGCCACCGCGCATGACGGCGTGTGGGGCCTGGTGGTGGCCGGCGTGGGCGGCACCGGCGTCATCACCATCGGCCAGTTGCTGGGTGTGGCCGCGCACATGGAAGGCAAGGGCATCGTCACCCAAGACGCCGGGGGCCTGGCGCAAAAAGGCGGCGCCACCTGGAGCCATGTGCTGATTGGCCAGACGCAAGACGCCATCCGCACCACCCGCGTGGGCATGGCCTGCGCCGACCTGGTGATTGGCTGCGACCCCATCGTCACCGCTGGCAAAGAAACCTCGCTGCGCCTGCGCGCCGGGCGCAGCCACGTGGTCATGAACAGCCACAGCGCGCCCACCGCCGCCTTTGTGAAAAACGCCAACTGGGCCAACCCCGGCGAGGCCTGCATTGCGCAAATTGCCGACACGCTGCAAGACCCCGCCGCCCTGGGCTGTGTGGACGCCGAGGGCATCGCCAGCCAGTTGCTGGGCGACAGCATCTTCACCAACCCGGTGATGCTGGGCTTTGCCTGGCAAAAGGGCTGGATTCCGCTGGCGCAAGCATCCTTGTTGCGCGCCATGGAACTCAACGCCGTAGCCGTTGAGAAAAACCACGCCGCCTTCCAATGGGGCCGCCGCGCCGCGCACGACAGCGCCGCCGTGGCGCGCGCCTTGCAACCCGGCCAGACCGTGCAGTTTGTGCGCGCACCGCAAGAGCGCGCCGCGTCGCTGGACGCCTTTGTGCAGCAGCGCGCCATGTTTTTAACCGCCTACCAAAACGCCGCCTACGCCCGGCACTACACCGCTTTTGTAGAGCGCGTGCGCCAGGCGGAACAGACGGCGAATTCTGGCTATGCGGCGCAGGCGCCAGATTCGACCGACGCGGCGCAGGCCGCGGAGTCAGGCCCCGCGCCGCAGGCCGCTGACGCGCAAGCCCTGCCCCTGAGCTTTGCCGTGGCGCGCTACCTGTTCAAGCTCATGGCCTACAAAGACGAATACGAAGTCGCCCGCCTGCACAGTGACTCGGCCTTTGGCAAAAAAATAGGCGATATGTTTGAAGGTGACTACCAAGTGCACTACCACCTGGCACCGCCCCTGCTGGCCAAAAAGAATGACAAAGGCGAACTGCAAAAGCAAAAGTTTGGCCCGCTGATGGCCTGGGGCTTCAAGCTGCTGGCGCCGCTCAAAGTGCTGCGCGGCACCGCGCTAGACCCCTTCGGTCGCACCGAAGAACGCCGCCAAGAGCGCGCGCTGATTACCAGCTACCAAAGCACACTAACGTCCTATCTGGACAAGCTCGGCCCCACCAACACCGCCGACGCCCTGGCCTTTGCCAAACTGCCCGAGCAGATTCGCGGCTTTGGCCACGTCAAGGCGCGCCATGTTGCGGCGGTGCGGGCGCAGTGGGAGGGCTTGGGGGGGAGTTTGTAGAGGCGTTTGCGCGCTTCTCTGCGCGTGGCAGGCAAAAAACGGGCTCTCTAGAGCCCGTTTTTTATGCGCGGCGCATTACCGGTTGGCCATTTCGCCAGCGATATTGGCACGGTCATACGAATCAACTGGGGCTTGCACACTTCACTTATTTGATTGTTTATTTGGTGTTTTATTCGAAGATGCAAATTAATATGGGGATCGGTTCAACGCGAATAAACCCAGCGCTTCGGCTGGCAAATTGAGCGCTGTAGAAAGGTAGTTCGCGATGATGAAGAAATTAGTTTTGGCTCTGTTGGCCCTGCTTTTGGTTATGCCGGTTTGGGCTGACCCCTTGGCTGATGCGGTGGCTGCCCATGCGCGGGGCGACTATGCGACCGAATTACAAATCACCCGGCCATTCGCTTTGAAAGGCGAGGCCTGGGCGCAGGTGAAATTAGCTTACGCGTACGACATGGGCCACGGCGTGGCGCAAGACTACAACGAAGCGGTGAAGTGGTACCGCTTGGCCGCAGCGCAAGGTAATGCAGCTGCACAGGCCAACTTAGGTCAAAAGTACGCACGCGGCTTAGGCGTGGGTCAGGATTACGCCGAAGCATTGAAGTGGCACCGACTAGCCGCAGCACAAGGACTGGCAACGGCGCAATTGAACTTGGGCATGGCCTACGAGAATGGCAGAGGCGTGGCGCAGGAAGACGCCGAAGCAGTGAACTGGTACCGCCTGGCCGCAGCGCAAGGACTTGCAAAAGCGCAGGTCAACTTGGGTTACCTGTACTCCATGGGCCGCGGCGTGGTGAAGGACGACGCAGAAGCAGCGAACTGGTACCGCCTGGCCGCAGCGCAAGGACATGCGGGCGCGCAGGCCAACTTGGGTTTGATGTATGGCAAGGGCCGCGGTGTGGGGCGGGACGACGTTAAGGCCCTTGCTTGGCTCATCCTGGGGGCTACCAAAGGAGAGCCAGTCGCCTCTTTCAATCGCGACGCAGTCGCCGGTCGCATGAGCCCGCAGCAAATCACTGACGCGCAACAGATGGCGCAGGAGTGTCTGGCGCGGAGCTACCAGGGGTGTGATTGAGTGGGGCCAAGGCCATAACCGCCCTGAAACAGCCATCACGCTGTCACATGTGCTTAAAGCCCCCCATGCCCTACCAGGCTGGTCGATTTATATCGCCCCATTGTGCAAAAACGCCGTACTGCTATTGCCAGATTCAGCGGTTTTGAAAGGTACTTAGCGATGATGAAGAAGTTAATTTTGGTTGTTTTAACCATGCTGCTTCTTGGGCCGGTTTGGGCCGAACCAGTAAATGACGCGGACACTGCGCGGGCGCGTGGCGACCATGAGACCGAAATTAAAGCTCTCAGCCCGGTAGCCCCTGGCAGCGAAGCATGGGTGCTAGAGAAACTGCGGTTTACTTTGCCGCTTGACTTCTATGGGGTGCGCGGCGCAGCTGCCCAAATGGTTACTTGGGCGGAGGCTGCCCATGGTCAGGGCGACTATGAGGCCGAGGTGAAAATTACCCGTCCGCTAGCATTGGCGGGAGACGCGTGGGGCCAAGCATCTCTTGGCACTAGCTATCTTTTGGGCACTAGTGTTACAAAAAATACTACCGAAGCACTCAAGTGGTACCGGCTAGCTGCCGAGAAAGGATTTGCGGGTGCGCAATACAACTTAGGCTTCCTGCACCAGACCGGTGAAGGCGTGATGCAGGACGACGCCCAGGCCGTGAAGTGGTACCGCCTGGCCGCAGGGCTTGCAGAGGCGCGGTGCAATTTAGGTGTCATGTACGCCAGTGGACGCGGCGTAGCGCAGGACTATGCCAAGGCGTATGCCTTGTTCTCCATCTATGGCACTGCAAATGCACACAAGAATCGTGACCTTGCGGCGCGCAGCATGACGCCGCAGCAAATCGCTGACGCGCAGAACTTGGTGCGGGAGTGCCAGGCGCGGAACTACAAGGATTGTTATTGAGTGGGGGCGCGTGAGGTTTCGCAGCCAAGAGCTGAGGCGCGCGACCGGTTTTCGATCAGACCAAGTGCAGCATGGCCATGAGCCGGACATATAGAAGTACTATTCAACAGGGTCGCCGCTGCGGATCTGCATATAGAACTGCGGGTATCGGACGTAGCCTGCAAAGGCTTGTTTTTTTTAACTGACACTTGAACGCTGGTGCAGAAAAATTTTGGTGTGAACAGCACCATTGAACCAAAAGAGGAACCCACCATGAACCGCCGCACCGCCACCCTCACCACCCTCGCCACCGCCCTTACCTGGACCGCCGCACGCGCCCAGTCTGCGCCGCAAACCTGGGCCACGTATACCAACCCGCAGCTGGGCGTCACCTTCAAGCACCCGGCGGGCATGAAGGTCTCGTCCTACCAGGCAGGTCAAAAGCGGGTGGCGGAGTTTTTGGCCATGGAGCCCTATGCGCAAGTGAACTTTGAGGTGTCGCTCAACGCCACGGACCGCAACTTAGCGGACTACATCTCGGCCTACCTGCGCGTGTTCAAGGCCCAAACCAGCGCGGTGACGGTGGGTGGCGTGGCCGCAGTCAAGGGTGTGATTGCTTACCCCAATCCTGGAAACTCCTATTTCTTCATGGCCCCGGGCGCCCGCGCACCGGTTTTTTCGCTGGGCTTTATGGGCGACACGGCGGGCTTGGAGCGTGCGCTGCTGGACTCGGTGCGCTTTTCCAAGCCCGACGGCAGCTTTGTCGCAACAGGACACTACCCCGACTACGGCGCAACCTTCGGCAGCGACGATTCCGAGGCCGGTCGGGCGTTACGCCGCGCCTTGGGCATCAAATAGAACGGGGCGTGCCGCACACGGAGGTGCGCCGAATGCCCCTGGCTACCAGGGCCTAAGCGGCGTCCTTCGCCGGCTTCAGCGTCAACTCAAACCCAGCGCCTTTATCAGCTTGAATAAGGTGTCCGAGTTGGGCGCGCGTTCGCCAAACAGGCTTTTGTAGAGGCTTTGACGCGACAGGCCGATGTCGCCCAGTGCATCCGGTGTCTCCGTGGGTGTGAACCTGCCCGTTGCGCAGCGCCAGCAAATGACAGCGAACGAAGGGCTCCGGTACATACAAAGAGGGTCTGTTCCACGGCCTGTGGCAAAGGTTCAATGCATTTCGCCTTTGAGCCTGTTTGGTCCTTGAGCGCATTTGCCGTACGCGAGGCTCGGAGTGCAAGGTAACGCAGATCGTGCCCGCTTGCCCCCCCTAGGTTCAAGCGGGTCCGGTACTTAAACCAGCAGTGCCAGCGCGGTTAGCGCCGCAGTCTCAGCGCGCAGCACCCGCGCACCCAGCGAGACGGCGGCGAAGTCTGAGGCGATCGCCGCGACTTCTTCTGCCGCGCTCAAGCCGCCCTCAGGGCCAGACAAAAAGACCACTTCTGGCGCCGCTTGTGTTTGGAATGCATCGCGCAAGGGGCGCGACCCTTCGCGCAGCGACAGCAGCAGCCGAGTAGCCGTGCGTTGACCGGCGCCCGTAGTCTCGTCCCCTGGCAAAGCCCGCAGCCAATGCGCCAAGGTCGCCACCGGATGCACCAGTGGCACGCGGTTGCCGCCACACTGTTCGCAGGCGGACACCGCTACGCTTTGCCAGTGCGCGGTCTTTTTGTCAGCGCGCTCGCCCGTGAGGCGCAGCACGCTGCGCTCGCTCATCAGCGGCTGGATGCTGGCCACGCCGAGCTCAGTGGCTTTTTCTACCAGCCAGTCCATGCGGTCGTTGGCTGGCATGGCCAGCGCCAGGTGCACCGCGCGCGCGGGTTCGCGCTCCACGGCCTGGTGCGGACCCACTTGCACTTGCACATGGCTGCGCCCCATTTGTGTCACCGTGGCGGCAAACTCGCCGCCTGGGCTGTTGGCGCTGCCTGCCACCGAACAGCCGGGGCCGTGGTTGAACAGGGTGATGCTGTCACCGGGCTGCAGGCGCAGCACCTGCACATGGCGGGCGGCGCCAGCGGGCAGCTCCAGCAACTCACCCGTATGCAGCGGTGCCGGGCAAAAAAAGCGCGGCATGGTCAGGCGGCGCCGGGGCTGCGGCCAAAGCCAAAGACATTGGGCTCTTCAATGCCCTCGATCTTGTCAACCAGGCGCAACAAGGGTTTGAGCTCGCGGTAGCGGGCGCAGGTGGCGCGGATGTAGGCGATAAAGCGCGGCGTGTCGGCCAGGTACTGCGGCTTGCCGTCGCGCAAGGTCAGGCGGGCAAAAATGCCGGCCACTTTCAGATGGCGCTGCAAGCCCATCCATTCCACCGCGCGGTAAAAAGTGCCAAAGTCGTCGCCCACCGGCAAACCCGCCTGGCGCGCCTTTTGCCAGTAGCGCACCGTCACGTCCAGGCAAAAGTCCTCGTCCCAACTCAAAAACGCATCGCGCATCAGGCTGGCAATGTCGTAGGTAATCGGGCCGTAAACCGCGTCCTGGAAATCCAGCACGCCCAATTGGCTGTCGCCTGCCGGACCGCCCCAAGGCAAATCAGCCCCCTCGGGGGGCAGCGCAGCACACGAATTGGCAAGCGTGGGGGCCATGGAATTTGCCGCCGGGCCGCCCCAAGGCAAATTAGCCCCCTCGGGGGGCAGCGCAGCACACGAAGTGGCAAGCGTGGGGGCCATCAGATTCCTGGGCATGAAGTCCCGGTGCACATAGACGCTGGGCCAGGACAGGTTCTCGGTGATGATGGTCTCAAAAGTAGCGTCAAGCACCTTGCGCTGCGCGGGGTCCAGGGTCACTTTCCGGTGCTCGGCGATGTACCAGTGCGGGAACAGCTCCATCTCGCGGCGCAAAAGCGCGTGGTCGTAAGGCGGCAGAACGCCGGGGCGCGAGGCTTTTTGCCAAGTGATGAGGGTGTCGACGGCCTGCAAATACAGGTCTAGCGGCGGTGGGGCAGCGGGGTCGATGACCTGCATCAGGGTGCGCGCGCCCAAGTCGGTCAGCAGCATGAAACCATGGGCCTGGTGCCAATCAAGCACCTGCGGCGCTCGAATCTGGGCATCGTGCAGCAACTGCGCAACTTGAACAAAAGGTGCGCAATTCTCTTTGTCCGGCGGGGCGTCCATGATGACCAAGCTCTCGCCATGGCTGCCGGACAAGGTGTCAATGCGCAAATACCGGCGAAAGCTCGCGTCGGTAGAGGCAGGGCGCAGGCTGGCGGGGTTGAGGGAGAAGCGGGTTTGCAGGGCGGCAAGCCAAGCGTCAAAGTGGGCTTGGCGTTGCGGGTCTGCCCAATGAACGGCGGTCGGCGAGGCGGCACCTGGCTTGGTGGGAGTGGTAGGGCTCATGGATAATCCATTTTCTATCTTTTTGTGATTGGTTCTGAACTTGCCCATGCCTTCTTCTGCGCGCGACTTACCGGTTCGGTCGCCCTGCTGGGCGCTACGGGCGATCGGGTGGGGATGTCTGTCGCTTGGGCTAGGTGGGGTGTGGATAGGTGCCGTGCGGGCACAAGGCGTGGGTCCCGATGCGCCAGTGCAGGGCGAACCGGTGTATTTGCAGGCCGACCGTTTGACCAGCCGCACCGACCTTGATGCCGTGCTCGAAGGCGATGCCGAGCTGCGAAAAGGCAGCACCCTCATTCGGGCCGACCGCCTCGACTACGACATGCCCACCGACACGGCGCGCGCGACCGGTCATGTCTGGGTCCGTCGCGATGGCAATACCTACCAGGGGCCCTACCTAGAGCTGAAGGTGGACGCCTTTGAAGGATTTTTTACTGCACCTCGTTACGAGTTCGCCCAAAACGGAGCCCACGGCCAAGCTGCCCGGGCAGACTTTGCGGACAGCGCCCACATGACGGTGCACCAGGCCACGTACACCACCTGCAAGCGCAAGCCCGGCCCCGACTGGCTGCCCGACTGGGTGCTCACTGCGGCGCGCATTGACATTGACAATGATGAAGAAATCGGCCAAGCCCAAAACGCGGTGCTCAGTTTCAAGGGCGTGCCGCTGGTGCGCGTTTTACCCATCAGTTTTCCTTTGACCGAAAAGCGCAAAAGCGGCCTCTTGCCACCCACCATCGGGCTCGACAACGCCAACGGACTGGAGATATCGGCGCCCTACTACCTCAACATCGCGCCCAACCGGGATGCCACGCTTACGCCGACTTTCATGACCGCGCGCGGCGTCAATGTCGCTGGCGAGTTCCGCTACCTGGAGCCCCGCTACGCCGGGTCCCTTCGGCTGAGCTACATGCCCCAAGACAAGCTGCGCGCTGCCGACCGCTGGGGTGCGGCGCTGGCGCACACGGGCAGTGTGGATTCTCCGATCGGCGGTGTCACCCTGGTGGCCAATGTCAACCGCGTCAGCGACGACGATTACTGGCGCGATTTCACCAGCAGCAGCGTGGTGAACACGGGCAGTGTGGTCGGCGGCGCCACCCAGCGGCTCTTGCCGGCGGATCTAACGGCATCTTGGGGCCGGGGCGACTTTTCCACTTCACTCAAGGTGCTGAAATGGCAAACCTTGCAAGACCCGACTGCCCCCATCACGCCCCCCTATGACCGGGTGCCCCAGTGGGGTGCCCGCTACGCGCAAAACAATGTGATGGGCCTGGACTGGTCGCTCGATGGGGACCTCACGCAGTTCGAATCGGACCGCACGCGCACCTTGCAACCCAATGCGCAGCGCGTCTTCGCGCTGGCGCAGGCCAGCTACCCCCTCATCCGCCCGGCGGGCTTTCTCACGCCCAAGCTGCAGCTGCACAGTACCGGCTACCAGTTTGACGCCAGCTACCATGGCAGCCGAGTCGCCGACAGCACGGTGCCCACCTTCAGTCTGGACAGTGGCCTGGTGTTCGAACGCGAAACCCGCTTGATGGGTCGCGCCGTGGTGCAAACGCTGGAGCCGCGTGCGTTTTACGTCTACACCCCGTACCACGACCAAAGCATGCTGCCCAATTACGATACCGGGGCCAATGACTTCAATTTCGCCACCATCTACACGGAAAATGCGTTCGTCGGTAACGACAAAATCTCCGACAACAACCTGCTCACGCTGGGCGTGACCACCCGCTACCTCAATGCCGACAACGGCGCCCAATTGGCCCGCTTTGGCGTGGCGCAGCGGCTGCGCTTCGAAGACCAAAAGGTCACTATCAACCCCGCGACTGCGGGGGCCGCGGCGGGCTTGAGCGACATCTTGCTCGGCGCTTCGGTCAACCTGACGCAGCGCTGGGTGGTGGACTCCACCGTGCAGTACAACGGTCGCACCGACGAATCCGTGCGCTCGGTGCTGGGGGTGCGCTACAACCCATCGAACTACCGGGTGATCAACCTGGCTTACCGCTTTCAGCGTGACCTTAGCGAGCAAGTCGACGCCAGCTGGCAGTGGCCACTCAACGACTTGTGGGGTGACTCGGGTGAGAACCTGGGCGCTGGCCAAGGCCAGGGGGAAGGCCGCTACTACGCGCTGGGCCGCATGAACTACAGCCTGCGCGACGGACGTTTGGTCGATAGCGTTTTGGGGGTCGAGTACGATGCGGGCTGCTGGATCGGCCGCCTGGTCGTGGAGCGCGTGCAAACCAGCGCCGAGACCGCCAACCAGCGCCTGATGTTTCAATTGGAGTTTGTGGGCTTTACCCGCATTGGCCTGAGCCCGGAAAAAACCCTTAGCTCCAACATCTCGAACTACCAAAACCTGCGTGACGCCAGCGCAGCAGGCAGCTCCCATCGCAAATACGACTGACCATCATGACACTGCACTTTCCCGCCACCTTGGTCGCCCTGCTTGCCCTGCTTGCTTGGGGTCCTGCGCTGGCGCAGAACAGCCAAGCCGCTGACTTCATCGTTGCGTTGGTCAACTCCGAGCCAATCACCCATACCGAGCTGGAAGCGCAAATCAAGCAAGTCGCCGAGCAGCGGGCGCAGCAGCGCCAGCCGCTGCCACCGGCAAGCGAGCTGCGCGCCTTGGTGCTTGAGCGCCTAGTTAACGAG